>JAZSKL010000281.1:0-2528 GCA_045534855.1 Acutalibacteraceae bacterium | reverse complement strand
GAACAGGTGTTATTGCATAAGCCTTTTGTGAAACAGCTTCATAATCAACATCTCCGCAAAGCTTACCGTCTTCGTCTCTGTTTATACCCACATCTATAACAACTGCACCCTCTTTAATCATATCGCCTGTAATCATCTCAGGTCTGCCGACAGCGGCAATAACGATATCAGCACGTCTTACAGTTTGGCTAAGGTCTTTTGTTTTTGAATGGCATATTGTAACGGTACCGTTTTTGTGTAAAAGTAACATTCCCATAGGCTTGCCGACTATATTACTGCGTCCTATAACAACGCAGGTTTTTCCTGTGGGGTCAATGCCCTCATATTCGAGCATTTCCATAATTCCGGCAGGGGTACAAGGAACAAAATCATAGTCTCCAATCATTATTCTTCCCACGTTATGTGGATGGAATGCATCAACATCCTTTTCGGGGGATATGGAGTTGATTATCTTCTTTTCGTTAAGGTGACGGGGAAGAGGTAACTGACAAAGTATACCGTTTATACTCTTTTCGTGGTTCAAGGTATCGATAAGTGATAATAATTCTTCCTCGGTTGTTTCTGCGGGAAGTGCGTATTCCTGTGAAATAATACCAAGAGCCTCGCAAGCCTTTTTCTTGTTTGCAACATATATTTTTGAAGCAGGGTCTTCTCCTACGATTATAACCGCAAGACCTGTAGTTATTCCTTTTCCTTTAAGCTCGGCAACGCCATCTGCTACCTTCTGCTTTACTGCTGCCGATATAGCTTTTCCGTCAATAATCTTACTCATTTTCTTCCTCCGAAATTTCTTCTTCTTTTTCTGCGGTATCTTCGTTTTCAAAAACACCAGTATACTCACATTCTTTTGCCGCTTCACGCTTTGATTTAAGCATTATAGCGAGTGTAATAATACTTGCTATGCAGATTACGAACGAAAGCAGGCTTGAAACCTTGAATATACCTAGGTATAAACTGTCACTGCGAAGTATTTCAATAAATCCTCTGCCGAATCCGTACCAAGCGCAGTAGCTTAAAATTATCTGACCCTTGAATTGGCGTTTTTTGCTTATAATATGCAAAACTAAAACTCCTGCCAAACACCAGATTGATTCATATAAAAAACAAGGATGTACCATTACGCCGTTTGTACCGTAACCTACATTATCTCCGATGCCAACACTCATCATACCGAAGAAGTCACTTCCGGTAGGACCTCCGAATGCTTCCTGATTTGTGAAGTTACCCCAACGGCCGATACCCTGACCGATAAGGAAACCGATTGCGGCAATGTCAAACATATCAAGTATGTTTACTTTTCTTATATAACACATAAGTCCGCCTACTGCAAAGGCGACTATTACGCCGCCGTAAATGGCAAGCCCCTGAAAACCGGATGATGTAAAATCAAAGAAATCTGCAAAGCTTTCATCAGGCTTAAACAAGATATAATAGGCGCGAGCACCCAGTATTGCAAGCGGTGCGGTTACTAACGCCACATCAAGCATACGGTCGGTATCAAGACCGAAGCGTTTGGCATTTCGCATAGCGTAAACCAATGCTCCGAGAAATCCTAAAGCAATCAAAATACCGTACCAATAAATTTTCCAACCGTTTCCGATAGGAATTGTAAAAGCAACGGGATCGATGTTAAATTCTAAACCGAATATTGTTATATTATACATCCTGATTTCCTCCGTTACGTGGCTTTATAACCGAAAGTACGGTGTTTTCTTCGTCAAACAACGCAAGACGCTTTGTTACGTCCTCAACCGTTACTGTTTTTAAAAGCTTTAATTCGTCAAACAGATTGTAATCGGTCATAGCACACTCAACAAACTGTGTTGCTATTGCATCAACACTGTCAAAACGGCGGATTGCCGCACCGTAAAGACTGCATTTTGCGGCAGAAAAAAGCTTTTTATCAATACCGTCAGTTTTCAGGCGGTTGATTTCTTTCTTTATTTCCTCTGCAACACGCTCGGGGTCAACCGATTCGCCTTCAAAAATCAGGGAGGCATATCCGTGACCGCAGAAATACTCACTGTCAAACTCGTCATTTATAAGTCCCTCTCTTATAAGTCGCGCAAATAAGGGGGATGCTTCGCCGCAGATAAGCTCTAAAAGAAGTGCCGCACAAACGCGTGTTTTAAAGCTTCTTACGGGAGTTTCAATATTCTGCTTAAATCCGAAACAGAATAGGGGAAGGGCAACATCAAGTTCCTGCTCAACATAATTCTTTGAAACCGTTGGATTTTCAGAAAACTCGCCTCTTTCAATAGTTACCGGCGGTTTATCCTTTATTGATGCGTTTATTTGCTCTAAAACCTTTTCGGTATCAACATTTCCTGCAATACAGATAAACATATTTGCAGGATTGTAGAATGTATCATAACAACGGTATAACAGCTTATCGTCAATTTGAGCTATAGAGTCTACCGTACCTGCAATATCAATTCTTACAGGGTGGTTCTGATACATTTCGCGAAGCATATTAAACATTACGCACCAGCCCGGACTGTCATCATACATTTTGATTTCCTGCCCGA
>JAZSKL010000050.1:0-3681 GCA_045534855.1 Acutalibacteraceae bacterium | reverse complement strand
CTTATATCGCCTATTCCAACAGCCCTTTCACCGATAGAGAATGTGAGAAGGAACAAAACCGCACAGCAAAACACACCGATATACGGATTTATTTTTTTGAAAATACGGTCGGTTGCCGCAGTTAAAAGCATGGCTGTACCTAAAAAGGTTAAAACACCGAACAAGATGATATTCTCCGGCATAAAAAACGCGGTAAAAGCACTTATTACAACCGAAGCCGCAAGCACCACAAGCGACCTTTTTATCTTCTTTTTGCCCAAAGACCAACAAAAGCCTGAAAGCAAAACAAATCCCCAAAGTATACTCTGCTGCCATACGAACGCCAAAGGCGAATCGAACCATTCAGCCTTTACACCGAAAATATTTACAATATCCCACACCGCATGAAAAACAATCATCGATATTACAGACATTCCGCGCAAAATATCCAAAACGGTATATCTTTTAAATTCGGTCATTAACTCATTCCTTTACCACTCTGCACTTTTCAATACCGTAATAGTTAAATATTTCTATTACATCACGGTCTATAACCTCGCCGCATACGGCAATCGGTATTGCGGGAGGACAGCTCACAGAAGGAGTTGCAAGAAATCTTCCCATACATTCCTTAACAGGAAGCTCCTCGCTTTCGCAAAGTACGGCTTTTTTAGGTGTAATCTTTAAAAGAGGTCTTATCTGCGGTAATTTATACTGCGGTAAGGCTTGTCTTTTTTCTATTGACTTAAATACTGTAATTATTTTTTCAAAATCACCGCTTTGTATACACTCGGTAAACATTAAAACAACATAATCATTATCGTAAAATTCGCAAACAATCCCGTTATCGCTTAAAAAATCAGCAATTTGAGCACCTGTATAGCCGTAAGGCTTTGCCGATACGGTAAGCTTCAGCGGTTCATCGCCCAACAGTGTAAACCCGATTTTTTGCAAATCAGCTTTAAGCTGTTTAATATTTTCACATACAATCCGCAGCTTCGCCGGAAAATCACCCGATAAATAGCCGTTCAAGGCATCCAAAGACTGCAAAATAAGATATGACGGACTTGTTGATGCAAAAAGCGACATCGCACTTTCGGCAGTATTTAAAATACTTTCGGGCGCAGAACGGGAAATATGAAGATAAGCCCCACCCGTAAGGCAGGAAAGCGTTTTATGGGCAGAATCACAGCAAACATCTGCCCCCAAGGCAATCGGATGCCTGTTTTCAGGCAAAAATTTAAGATATGCGCCGTGAGCGTTATCCACAAGCAGTAACACTCCGTATTTACGGCAAACTGCGCTTATTTCCGATATGGGAGCAATATTTCCGAGATAATCAGGACTTGTAATCCATACAGCACTCGGTTTATTTTCGCTTGAAGCTATTGCGTTTTCTATATCCTCCGCTGTCACCCTGCAGCCGGCAAGTCCAAAGGTTTTTTTAGGGTATATCCAACCCACATCAACACCTAAAACCGCCGCCGCAGAAATAAAGGTTTTGTGTGCGTTACGCACCGCAAGAATATAAGGATTTTTTTTATTTCCGCAAACCGCCGCAAGATAAACCATTGCGCGTATGCAAAGCGATGAGCCTTCGGCAGAATAAACGGTTTTTGCGGTCAGAAAAAGCTTTGAAGCATTCTGCTCGCTTTCCTTTATAATGCCGTTTGCGTGATACAAAACATCCGCTCCGTCTATTTCGGTAATATCAAGCCTTTCAATACCTAAAGCCCCTTTGCCCTTATGCCCCGGCATATGAAGTCTTAATTTATTCGCATCTGCATAGGCTTTAACAAAATCACAAACAGGTGTATTCATTATTCCAAAGCCTTTGCCGCTTCAACCATAATAGCACATTCCATACGCTTACGGAAAAGCTCACAGCCGTATTCATAAATACCCTTTACCGAACCGGTTGCGTGATAAGCGTTTGCGGCACAGCCTCCCGAGCAATAGAGCTTTGCCCAACAGTTATCGCACTCTTTACGGGAATACACATTACAAGAAGCAAACTCATCCTGAACCGATTTGTTGGTGACACCCTCAAAAACAGAGCCTAATTTAAACTTTTCATCTCCTACAAACTGATGGCAGGGATAAAGGTCGCCCCATGGAGTAACCGCCATATATTCAGTTCCCGAGCCGCATCCCGAAACACGCTTATATATACAAGGACCGCCCGAAAGGTCTATCATATAATGATAGAAAGTAAAGGGTTTGCCCTCTTTATTTCGCTTTAGCATAAGCTCGGAAAGCTTTTCGTACTGCTGCTTTACTATCGGCATATCCTCTGCTGTGAGAGCAGACGGGTCATCCGAAGCGCAAACAACAGGTTCCATACTAAGCTCGGTAAATCCGAGGTTCAGCATTTCCTCGATATCCTTTAAAAAGTCAGGATTTGCATGGGTGAACGTTCCGCGCATATAGTAATTCTTATTTCCTCTCGCTTCAACGAGCTTCTGAAATTTCGGAACAATTCTGTCAAAACTGCCCACACCGTTATAATCAACACGGAAACGGTCATGTATTTCCTTTCTTCCGTCAAGACTTAATACTACATTACTCATTTCGCGGTTAGCAAAATCTATAACATCATCGTCTATTAAAACACCGTTGGTTGTAAGGGTAAAACGGAAGTTTTTGCCCTTTTCTTTCTCAACCTCACGGGCATAAGCCACAAGCTGTTTTACAACATCAAAATTCATCAGCGGCTCACCGCCAAAGAAGTCAACCTCAAGATTTCTTCGGCTTCCCGAATTTTCAATCAAAAAATCAAGTGCGCGCTTGCCAACCTCAAAGCTCATAACCGCACGCTCACCCTGATATTTACCCTGTGCCGCAAAGCAATAAGAACAGTTAAGGTTGCAAGTATGCGCTACGTGCAAACAAAGAGCCTTTACAACACCCGCAGTTTTCTGCTTTAAGGTGTTTGCCATAGGCGAAAAGGTATCCTCGGTAAAAAGCCTTTTCTCGGCCTTTAATTCCTCTATCTGCTCAATACACTCCAAAATCTCGGGTTTTGTAACCTCTTCATTATCGGCGTATTTTTTGAGTATTTCGGCAACTATCTCTTCCTTTGCCTTATTATCATACATACCGATAATGTCGTAAGCAACATCATCAACTACGTGTACCGAGCCCGAAAAAACATCAAGCACTATATTAAGTCCTGCAAGCTTATAACAATGTATCATCTTTATTCTCCTATATTGCAAAAAGCCGCCAGGGGGAATTGTCCCAAGCGGCTTTGGCTGATTGTAATTTAATTACTTCTGTTCAGCGTTCTCGCACTGCTGATTAGCAATACCACAGCTGGTTTTGCAAGCAGATTGGCAGGAAGTCTGGCACTCGCCGCAACCGCCGTTCTTTGCGCTTTCACAAAGATTTTTTGTGTTAAGAGTAGTAATATGTTTCATATTATTTTTCCTCCGAAGATTTAATATTTGCTTTATTATAACACATCATTTTTAATAAGTCAATTGCTATGACATTATTTTTTAACCGCCTTAATATTTTATTGCTAAAACAACCAATTACCCGAAAGTCATTATAATGGTCATAGAAAGTCGAAATAGTGTGATTTACACTATTTCGACACAAAATCTTTGATTTTGTTACAAATTTTTAAAGAAAATTTGTCTATGCCCATTGCAATGAATATAGACAAAATTGAATTTTCTCTAATTCAATTTTGTTTAA
>JAZSKL010000217.1:0-2958 GCA_045534855.1 Acutalibacteraceae bacterium | reverse complement strand
TATTACAAAGGAGCGAATATAAACATAAAATTTAATACTAAAAAATTCAAAAATGCGATAAATTTTATCGCATTTTTGTTTTTAATAAAATATTGCAATATATAGGAATATATAATATAATTAGTACAACAATTTACAAAGGAGAAGAAATATGAATAAATTTTGCGGCACTTGCGGTTCGCCGATAGATCCTAATACCGGTCTTTGCCCAAACTGCAAGAAACCAAATCCAAATTATAATACATTAGATACCGTACAGCCTACAAACTATGATATCGGACAAAACAATATGGCAGAAGAGCAATTCCGCGCTGAAGAAAAAGCTTTTAAAAAACAGGCTTGGGAAAATGCAAAAAAGCGTTACAAAGAGGATTGTGCCGCTAAAAAGCAAATGAAAAAAAGCAATAATAACAGCAAAAAGAATACAAGAATTATAATAAAGCTTTTAATTATTTTACTGATAATAACATTTGTTGCAATCGGAGCCTACTTTATTATAACAGGCTTTTTCTCTAATAATGGAAGTAAAAACGAAAGCACAAACTCATCTTCCACTAATTCTTCAGTCAACAAAGATAATGATACACCCGGAGGTTCTATAGGCAAGGACAACCCGCCCGATGACGATATGCCTGATGAGTTTGAGGTTTCAAAGCCTGATGCCGATGAATACTTTAACGAGAACTCTACAATTATTTCGGAAGAAAAGGCTTCTAACCAAGGTCGCACCGAAGCCGAGGCATACAAAAATCTTACCGAACGCGGATTTACAGCATTCCCGATAACTGCAGAATATACAATGGATGGTAAATACAGCGAAGCAAAAGCAATTTCCGAAAATTCCAATACCAAACATCCTGTCTATACTACTTATTACGTTACCGAGGCAGGTTTTGTTTGGGTTATTTACGAAATAAACGGTAGCGTTTTCGCTAATCCCCTTTCCTATTACTCAAACAACCGTGTAGATGTTCAGATTACCTTTTCAGAAACTGAAACTATAACAAGTTATGACAGCACCTTAAATAAGTTTTATGTTACAAAACCGAACGAATCGGCGCTTAAAGTTAAGGTTATTGAAAGAATTGACAGCGCAACGCTTGATACCCTTACAGAAAGTGAGATTGATAATTTATGAGTTCTTTTTTAGATAAATTTGATAAAGCCGTAAGTTTTAAGGGTTTATTCAGCATCTTAATGATAATTATTTTGTTGTTTTCAATCACCTCTATTAAAGTTGATGCTTACACAGTTGATGAAAACGGCAAAAAAACACCGATTATCGTTTCTTTGGGCGATTCTTATTCTTCAGGTGAGGGTATTGAGAAATTTTATGACCAAGACCTTGACAACAAGGATAAGGTTAAAAGCAATGACTGGCTTGCACACCGTTCGGAAAAAAGCTGGCCCGGTATGCTTGAATTTCCCGGTCTTGACAGTAAGGCACGCGATCACAAGGATGAAAACTGGTATTTTGTAGCCGCATCCGGTGCCGAAACAAAGCATTTAAACTACGAGCAACCCAAGGAATACTCTCGCGGTTTTGCAAACCAATATTCAGATACGAAATATCTACCTGCACAATTAGACGTTTTTAAAGATTTAGAAAAAAATTCAGTAGATTACGTAACATTGACCCTTGGTGGAAACGATGCAGGCTTTTCTGAAATTATAAAGCAAGCCGTAACAGGAAGTAAATTTTTTAACACCAGCAAGCTTTCAGATATGCTTTCCGACACCTGGAATGAATTTTATAAAAAAGGTGGCATTCGCGATGACCTTTATGATGCCTACAAAGATATCGAAAAGGCTGCAGGTGCCCAAGCCCAAATTATTGTTGCGGGATATCCCCAGCTCCTTGACCCTGACGGTATAGATTTGTTTATAGGAAAAGAAGAATCGGAAGAAATAAATAATGCGGTAAGCAATTTCAATTTAGCAATTGAGCGTTTGGTTAAGCACTGTGCCTCTGACGGTATGAAAATTTGTTTTGTTTCGGTTGAAGATGCTTTCGATGGACACGCAGCATACTCATCAAGACCCTACATAAACGAAGTATACTTACTACCCAAAGACGAAGATTTAAAAAATATAAATATATCAAGTGCATATTCTATGCACCCAAATTATGATGGTGCCATAGAATACGCAAAGTGCGTCAACAAAAAAATCGAAGAATTAGCTGAAGAGGAAGAAAAACGCATTGAAAAAGAAGCCTTAAACCCATCTGATAAAGACCGTGAAATCGTACTTGTTTTGGATGCTTCAGGCAGTATGTCGGGTACACCGATGAACGAAACTAAATCTGCTTCACATAAATTTGTTGACACCGTTTTAAAAAGTGACGCAAACATCGGAATGGTATACTATAACTATAGCGCTCAGGTGGGCTCTGCTATGACCGATAGCAAAGATTATCTCGACAATGCAATAGACGGTCTATACGCAAGTGGCGGAACAAACATTGAAGCGGGACTTAAAATGGCAGAAAATATGCTTGAAGACAGTAATGCCAAAAATAAAATTATTGTTTTAATGAGTGACGGTGAGCCAAACAACGGTAAGGTAGGCAGTGAACTTATAAGCTATGCTGAAGAGCTTAAAAATAAAGGCTACTATGTTTATACGCTTGGTTTTTTCTCTGCAATAAGTAACAAGCAGGCTGCACAACAACTTATGGAAGATATAGCAAGCGAAGGATGCCACTACGAGGTTGACAGCGCTGAAAACCTAATATATTTCTTCGGTGACATTGCCGACCAAATAAGCGGTAAAAACTACATATATATAAGAATTGCCTGTCCTGTTGATGTAACGGTTAAATACAAAGGCGAAACCATGACATCAAAAGATAATTACTCAAGTGTAAGAACCTCGTTTGGTTCAATGACATTTGAGGAAAATAACATAGAAGCCGAAGAAAACGATAAAGTCGGAGGCCAAGCGGTCTTAGGAAGA
>JAZSKL010000071.1:0-2518 GCA_045534855.1 Acutalibacteraceae bacterium | reverse complement strand
CGGTTGCCTGCTCGGGAGGTGCTGATTCTATAGCCTTGCTTCACGCTTTGGTTGGCGTTTCGCAAGAGCTTGAAATAACTGTAAGTGCCGTACATTTCAATCATCTTATACGCGGCGTGGAAGCTGATAGAGATGAGGAATTTGTGCGTAACTTTTGTACAAAGTACGGTATAGAATTTTTTTCTTCAAAAGGCGATGTACCGCTTTATGCAAAACAAAACGGTATGAGCTTGGAGCTTGCCGCAAGAAAACTCCGCTATGAGTTTTTCGAAACACTGCCGGAGGATATGCTTATAGCAACAGCCCATACCGCAAGCGATAACCTTGAAACGGTGATACTTAACCTTGTAAGAGGTACGGGGGTTGACGGGCTTTGCGGAATACCGCCTAAAAGAGGTCGATTTATCCGTCCGATTCTTGATTGTACACGCGAAGAAATCGAGGATTACTGTAATAAAAACAACCTTTCGTTTGTTACCGACAGTACCAATCTCTCGGATGAGTATACAAGGAATAAGATAAGGCATTTGATAGTGCCTAAATTAAAGCAGATAAATCCTGCGGCGGAGGCGGCGGTGCTTCGTTGCTGTAAAAATTTACGTGAGGAAAGCGCACTTATAAAGGAAATTGCCGAAAATTATTTTGTTGGTGCTTATAACGGCGGTAAACTTAATCTTTCGGGATTTGAAAAGCTTTCTTTAGCTGTAGCAAAACGGGTTTTGAGGATTTACTGTAATGAATTTCGGATTGATGCCGATGCTTTTCATATCGAGTCGCTTTATGAAATCTGTAAAAACGGCGGAAAGCTGAATATGCCGCAAAATCTTTTTGCAGTTTGTAAAAACGGCGTTTTGAGCATACAAAGCACGGCGGATGAAAAAAAGGACGAGTTTGTAACAGTTTTAAGTGAAGAAAATACCGAATTTTCAAATAACTTCCAAAAAATTCATAATTTGTTATTAAATAATGCGGTAGACTGTGATAAAATAGTAGGCAAACCGTATCTGCGTACACGAAAAGAGGGCGATACCTTTAAATTGCGTGAAAAGGCAGGTACAAAATCCTTAAAAAAACTGTTTACCGAATTTAAAATACCAATTACCGAACGCGAGAATCTTCCGCTTCTTTGCGATGAAGAGGGGATTATCTGGATTTATAAAATCGGTGCGGCACAGCGTGTCAGAATAAACTGTAATACTAAAAAAATTATTAAGATAACGGTTGAAAAAAAGGATGTTTAGGAGGGAAATAGATTATGTCTTTAATGAACGATGTTGATCATATTCTGATTTCGGAAGCAGAGCTTAAACAAATCTGTAAAAATTTAGGCAAACAAATCTCTGAAGACTATGAGGGTAAGAATCTTCTTGTTGTAAGCGTTTTAAAGGGTGCAGTTGTTTTTATGTCTGACCTTTTGCGTGAAATAACCTGCGATTGCCGTATTGATTTTATGGCGGTTTCTTCTTACAGCGGAACCAAAACAACGGGTGTTGTGCAGTTTAAAAAGGATTTGGACATTGATGTTTCGGGATATGACATTCTTATAGTTGAGGATATTCTTGATTCGGGTCTTACGCTTTCATATCTTAAAAAGATATTGGAGGACCGCAATGCCGCAAGTATCAAAATTTGCACATTGCTTGATAAACCCGATAACCGTAAGGCGGATATAAAGGCTGATTACATCGGCAGGGTAATACCCGATGCATTTGTTATCGGATATGGTCTTGATTATGATGAAAAATATAGAAATTTACCTTTTGTCGGCGTGCTTGCAGAGCATGTTTATGCCGATAAATAGGAAAGGAGAAAAGCTTTGAGTAAGAAAACAAGAAATGTGCTACTTTGCGTTGCTGCCGCTTGTGTACTGCTTATGGCGGTATTTGCGTTTACAACAATGTCAAAGGGCACTCAGACCGAGTATTATGAAATCATTGAGATGTTCCGTAAGGATGAAATCTCGGAGTTTTCCCTTAATCTTTATGATGGGGAATTGATATATCAGAAACGCGAGGAGCCGGATAAGCAATTTAAGTATAATGTTGCAAGCCCGAGCTATCTGCGTGATGATATTAACGATATCATTATGGAACGCAATTCCGATGATGATCCGGATAATGATGTTAAGTACGATTATGAGAGCGGCGGTCAGGCTTCATGGATTATGAGCCTTTTGCCGACAATTCTCGTAATCGGTGTTATGGTATTCTTCTGGATCTTTATTATGCGCCGTATGAGCTCTTCTATGGGCGGCGATAAGACCATGGGCTTCGGCAAGGCTAAAGTCCGTAAGGATGACGGCAAGAAGAAAACAACCTTTGCCGATGTTGCGGGTGCTGATGAAGAAAAGGAAGAAATGAAGGAAATAGTTGACTTCCTTAAAGATCCCAAGCGTTATAATGAGCTTGGCGCAAAAATACCCAAGGGCGTATTGCTTGTTGGCCCTCCCGGAACAGGTAAAACCTTGCTTGCCCGCGCTGTTGCAGGTGAAGCAGGTGTTCCGTTCTTCTCAATTTCG
>JAZSKL010000040.1:0-2933 GCA_045534855.1 Acutalibacteraceae bacterium | reverse complement strand
AACAGATACTTATTATATTCAGTAAGTTTAACACCGGCTGTTTTTAATACAAGAGATGATAAATAGTTAGATGACAAGCGTTCGATTTCACGCTCTTCAATATCATAATTTGCCCATATAAAGAATGGCGTAGCATGGCGCGCCTGTTCCTGCTCAAGGTTGAGCGATAAAAGACTGTTTACACCAAGAACTTCTTCTATAAAATCGGTCTCAATTGTTGGGTGATGGTCGCCGAACATACAAATAACAGTAGGTTCATCAACCTTTTCAAAATATTCAATCAATTCCTTAAAGGCATCATCACTGTATTTTACCAACGAGAGATACTTGTTGGTTTTTAACAAATCGGTATTCTGTGATGAAGTAACGTATATAGACTCGTCAAAATTACTGCAACTTGTAGTGTAACCGCCGTGATTCTGCATAGTTACATTAAATGCAAAATAAGGCTTTGATTTATCTCGGTTTTCAAAATCATCAATTAAAACCTTGTAGTTATAAGAATCGCTCACATACTGTCTTAAAAGAAGATTTTCACCCGGATAATACTGTTCGGCAATCATCTGTAAATAATCAGGATTAGCCGCATTCTGACGGTAAATTTTCATCATATCAGGATTTAAAATAGTTTCAAGACTAAAGAAATTGTTAAAGCCTAAATTATTATATACGCTTACACGATTCCAACCGTCAGCATAATAGGGATGGAGTGCAAGGGAAGAGTAACCTTGACCTTTTAATGTAGAGACCATAGATGCAATCGGGTTGTTTATATATAACATATAAGCATTACTTCCGGAGGGTAAAAACGCTGTTGTGTGTCCTGTGATAAACTCGAATTCAGTATTTGAGGTGCCTGCACCAATAACAGGAACGTATAGATTTCCTCTTATTGTATTTTCTTTTAATGAGCGCATAAACGGCATATAATCTTCGTTGGTGGTAAATGAACCTAATACCTGCAAATCGGATAGCGATTCATTCATTATACAAATAATATGAGGCGTTTTTGCTGACGGAGATGTAATAATTTCATCATTATCATCAACGAATTTGTCAACATATTCAGGTACTTTTTGAGCATCGTAACCCTCAGGTTCAGAAACGAACAAATATTTTGTGTTGCAAAAGAACATAAAGGAAAAACCGTAGTTATGATAACCGCGCGTTTGATTCCAAAAGTCAGGTGCAACACCGAGATTTGCAAGCCAGGATGTAAAGTAAAAAATAAACATTATGATTGCAAAAAAAGCACCCATAAATACACGTGAAATTATTTTTGTAGATAAATGATAACACGGTGTTTTTATTCTTATACCTACAGTCATTATGATAATAAAAAGCATACTTGCAATCAAAACAACTGCCGTTATAGAGAAATTGTATGTGCCTGCAACACCTGCGGCTGTTTTTGCTGCCAAAAAATCCATAGGAAGAAACGGTGTTCCTCTGAATTCCATAATATAACTATGAGCTACTGCTAAACCAAAAACAATGGGGTTTACAACCAAAACGGGTACACGCAAGCTTCCGGTTATAGCATAAAATAAAAAGTATAAAAGTAAAATAAGGAGATAATTTGCAAATAAACCAAGCGGCTTCATATTTAAAATAAAAACGCTGTTCAAGCATTCGCTCATAGTAACCGTAAGCAAAGGCATAACAAAAATAAACACCATATGCCAAATTTTATTTGCTTTATCTTTAATAATCCGAACCTTAAATAAAATAGTTGCACCAACGATAAAGGGTAGAATAAGGGAGACGCTCAAAAGCAACCATTTAAAGCTTGTTTCAAGCTTTAAAAATGATTTATGCGAAAAAATTGTAAGTAAAAGTAAAATTACCGTAAAAACAGAAGCTGTAATAAATGAACGTTTAGTATAAGTTATTTCAAAATTGTTTTTTATAAAAGCCTGTATATTTTTAGGTGTTTGCTTAATTTTTGCAAGGTTCATACCTATGAACATCCTTTCATTGCACCAATATATAAACAAATATTTACAAATTTATACTTTATTAGTAAAAGATACTTTTTATAAAAAAACAATATCAATAATTTATTCTTAATATATTATATAAAATATACTTGAAAGTGGTTCTAAAAGATGTTATACTATAAACGAATAAATGTTCGCAAGGAGTTTTTATATGGTAAAAAGACCTCTTACCGAAAAACAGCGTTTAGTTTATGAATATCTTGCAAAACAATTATCTGCAGGTGGCATTCCGCCAACAGTTCGTGAAATATGCAACGCAACAGGTATCAAATCAACCTCTACGGTACACGGTATACTTAATATTTTAGAAGAAAACGGATATATACTTCGTGACTCTCATTTTTCTCGCGGTATTCGGTTGGATTCATCTTTTGATGCTACAATGGTACCGCTTATCGGAAAGGTTACTGCAGGTCAGCCGATTTTGGCGGTTGAAGAAATCGTTGATTATATACCTTATCCTACCAAGGATGCTGATGGTCTTTTTGCATTAAAGGTTCAGGGTTTAAGTATGCGTGATGCCGGTATTCTTGACGGTGATATTATAGTTGCCGATAAAAACGCACCTTGCCGAAACGGTGATATTATAATCGGTATGGATGGTGATGAGGCTACTGTAAAACGCCTTTTGATCAAAGGAGACGGTCAGGTTGTCTTTATGCCTGAAAATCCTGATTTTGACCCGATTTATCCTAAAAATCCATCTGTTTTGGGTAAGGTTGTCGGTAGTTACCGTAAATATTCTTAAAAGGGAAATGTATAATGCAAAAGCATATAGAACTTTTTACTGACGGTGCTTGTTCCGGCAATCCCGGACCCGGCGGTTGGGGCGTTGTTTTGCGCTATAAAGATCATATAAAAGAAATGTCCGGCGGGGAAGAACAAACAATAAATAACATTATGAAGTTTAGGCCCGCTGATGAGGGTCTTTCT
>JAZSKL010000176.1:0-2115 GCA_045534855.1 Acutalibacteraceae bacterium | reverse complement strand
ATGGGTGTATTCCTTATGAAGCAGTATATGGAGGGTTATATACCCGATTCGCTTCTTGAAGCCGCAGGTATGGACGGCGCAGGAAATTTCAGAATATTCTTTAAAATTGTTTTCCCGATAGTAAAGCCCGCTTGGCTTACGCTCACATTGTTTAGCTTTAGAGATATATGGTCGGCTGTGCCGCAGGGAACTATTTTCTCCGAAGAGTTAAAAACCTTACCGCAGATTATGTCTCAAATAAATGCCGGTGGTATTGCTCGTTCGGGAAGTGCTATGGCGGTTACTGTTATTATGATGATACCTCCGATATTAGTTTATATGATTTCGCAAAGTAATATAGTTGAAGCAATGTCCAGCGCAGGAATAAAGGAGTAAATTATGAAGTGCTTTAAATTGATAATTGCATTTTTAATAGTAACAATACTTGCTTTCCCTGTATTTTCTGCAACCGCTTCAACAGCTATTGATTCGCCCGAGCTTTCTTATGAATCATATACCTATTGGCAGGATTATGCCGGTCAGGAAAAAAAGGCTGTATATTGCAAGCCGATGTATGAACCGGCATTTGCTATTGATTATAAGTATTTGGGCGCAGATGCTTTAACCGAAATAAATGATGTTTGTACCGATAAAAACGGAAATGTTTATATTCTTGATTCAGGCGCAGGAGTAATTTATGTTCTTGATAAAGAGTATAAATATATTTCAAAAATTGATGTTGTTAAAAATTCGGACGGGGAAGAGTACTATTTTGACAATGCGGATGGTATGTTCGTCCGTGATGACGGTGTTGTTTTAATTGCAAATACCGAGTATCAGACCGTTCTTGCAACCGATTTATATGGTAATTATCTATTTGAATTAGGTTTGCCCGAAAGTGATATAATTCCTGAAGATTTTTCCTTTGACCCTATAAAGGTTGCGGTTGATTCAAGGGGTTATACATACGTTTTGAGCCGCGGTTCGTTTTACGGTGCATTACTTTACGCACCTGATAATACCTTTTTAGGATTTTTCGGTGCAAATAATGTTACTGCAACGCTCGGTGAGTCAATAAAGGCTATATTCACCGATTTGTTTATGACAAATGAAAAGCGCGCTTTATCTGATAGTAAGCTCCCTTATCAGTTTGTTGATTTGGTGGTTGATAATTCTGATTTTGTGTTTACCGTAACGGGTGTTACAGATGCATCCTCTGTAGAGGTTCAAACCGATCAGGTTAAGAAATTTAATCCCGGAGGAATTATTGTTTCGGGCGATTCACAGTTTAATTACGCAGATGCTACTGTTTCAAAGGTTCTGAATGTTGTTAAAGCGCAGGACCTTTTGGGTGTTGCGGTTGATGATAAAGGCTTTATTTACATTGTTGATTCAACCTATGGCAGAGTATTTCTTTATGACCGCGAAGACCAACTGATGTGTGTTTTCGGTGGCGGTATCGGAATGGGCAACAACCTTGGTACATTTAATTTACCCTCTGCAATCGCAGTGAACGGTGACGATGTATTGGTATCGGATAAAAGCCTAAACCGAGTTACTGTATTTAAGATTACAGAGTATGGTAAATTATTTAAGCGTGCTGATGATACAATTATTTCGGGTAGATATGGTGCGTGCAAGGATGATTGGTTAAAAATTTTATCACTTGATAAAAATAATCAGCTTGCATATAAGAGCCTTGCAAAAATTTATTTGCAGGAAGAAAACTATGATTTGGCACTTGATTACGCAAAACAGGGTTATGATAAGCAAACCTATTCATTGGCATTTAAAAGTGTTCGCCGTGAGCTTTTAGCAGATTATTTTCCGTTTATTGTTATTGGTGTTTTAGCGATTTGTGCGGCATTTATTGTTGTAAAATATGTAAATGCTAAAAAAGGAAGAAAAATTATTAAAAATCAAAAGGCAAGAACAATGCTTCGTTCCTTATCACATCCTTTTGATACGTTTGAAAAGGTTAAATACAAAAATGAGGGTAGTGTAAAAATATCATTTGCTCTTATTGCGATTTATTATTGTACAACGGTTTTAAAAACAACGGCAGGCGGTTTTCTTTTTACCGAATATGACCCGACACAATATAATGCATTGCTCACACTATTTCAGACCTTTCGC
>JAZSKL010000255.1:0-8395 GCA_045534855.1 Acutalibacteraceae bacterium | reverse complement strand
CCAGATGAGATATATAATAAACAAACAAACGCGTAGTCCTGCATACCTGCAGTTATACAAACAGATTAGAGATGACATTATAAATCAAGTATATCCCTACAATAGTAAATTGCCCTCAAAAAGAATAATCGCCGAAGAAACAGGGGTAAGTACCATAACAGTGGAGCACGCATTTGCATTGCTTGCAGATGAAGGTTATGTTGAATCGAAAGAACGAAGCGGTTATTTTGTGATATTCAGAAGTGACGATAGTTTCGGAACAAACCTCCATACTGTAATTACCGAACCAAAACCACATAACATCCATAACCATTCAACCGAGCTTTTTCCCTTTTCTGTTCTTGCCAAAACCATGAGAAGTGTTATAAGCGATTACGGTGAAAATATACTCGAAAGATCGCCTAATTCGGGTTGTATTGAATTAAGAAATGCCATCAAGCAGTATCTTTTAAGAAGCCGAGGAATATATGCAGATTGCGAACAGATTATTATTGGTTCAGGTTCCGAATACCTATATAATTTGACTGTTGAATTATTTGGAAAAGATAAAAAGTATGCAGTTGAATCGCCGTCTTACAAAAAAATAGAACAGGTTTACAAGGCGTTAGGTGCAGAATATGAAATGCTACCGCTTGGAAATGACGGTATAAAAAGTAATGCTTTATGGAATTGTAACGCCGATATTCTTCATATATCACCATATCGCAGTTTCCCGAGCGGTGTTACTGCAACAGCATCTAAAAAACACGAATATCTGCGTTGGGCATCAAAAAACCAAAGATATATTATCGAAGATGACTTTGAATCAGAATTTTCTGTATCTAAAAAAGCAGTTGAAACACTATTTTCACAAACCGCAGATGAAAATGTGATTTATATGAACACATTTTCAAAAACCATTTCCCCCGCTTTACGTATAGGATATATGGTTTTGCCGCAAAAATTACTTGAAATTTTTAAAGAAAAATTAGGTTTTTACTCCTGCACCGTTCCAACATTTGAACAATATGTGATTACGAGTCTTATCAATAACGGTGATTTTGAAAGGCATATCAATCGCGTTAGAAGAAAATTAAGAAAGAAACTGAATTTTTAATTACAATTTTCAAAAATGTCAACCGACAATAAGCGTCATTACTTGACACAATTCGACAAATAGTTTATAATATACATTAAATAAAAAATCCGCCCTCTTTTGAGAACGGATTTTTATTTGGAGCTGAAGATGGGACTCGAACCCACGATCTGCTGATTACGAATCAGCTGCTCTACCAACTGAGCCACTCCAGCACAAGTGCTTATAAATTATATCAATTCATAAGCGTTAAGTCAAGCGTTATTTTTTTGAGGAGACATATAAAATGAGAATAGATAATAAATATCTCAGAAAACTCAGGCGAAATGCGGAGCTTTCTCAAGTTGATTTAGCCAAGAAAATAGGTATTAACCGTTCTACATATTCGGATATTGAGAATTTAGGCGATGTTAAAAAAATTGAAACTTTATATAAGTTAGCAGAATTTTTTAATATTTCAATAAATGAGCTTCTTTTAACGAATGAAAAACCAAAACCCGAGACACCGCCGTCTATTTTTTCTATAGATGATACTGAATCCAGAGGCGGAACACTTCGACAACCTGAGTCTGAACTTATTTCCGACCCGAAGGAAATTGAATATATTCACACCTTTCGTTCTTTAAGCGAAAAAAAGCAAGAGTTGCTTAGAAACTTTATGAAAGATTTATCTGAGTTATAAAAATATCCCTGTACTTTTTGCGGTACAGGGATTTTTTTATACGGTTATCTCTTTTGAAAGCGCAAATGAATAAATAATTTTTTCCTTTATTTTTCTTTCAAATATTTTTTCGCACGCTTTTGCATAAAAATCAAGCTGTTCTCCATAAGCCTCTTTAAGACTTTCGGTATTGCTTACACGGTCAGTTTTAAAATCAAGAACCACTATTTCACCGTTTTCCTCAAAACACAAGTCTACTGCACCCTGAACAACAATTTTTTCTTTAGACAACTCATCATCAAGCTCAGAATTTAACTGTGAAGCAGAAATTTCCGTTAAAAATCGCATTTCGCGATTATATGAATTGCTGTTAAGTATGCGGTCATAGAGTGTGCTTCCAAAGAAATGCTTTAAGGCTTTTCGGTCAACAGCGTTTGCTTCACTTTCTGTTATAAATTGCCATTCAACCAAACGTTCAATCTCTTTATCAACATCAACATTTCTGTTAAATTCAATAAACTGCATAACCTTATGTGTTGCTGTTCCCCTACCCGCAGCGCTTATGCCATCTGCCTCCATAAAGGCTGGTTTGGCCCTAAAGGTAAATTTCTCACTTTCGGCACTGTTCGCAAGGTGTGAAACAGTTGATTTTGCCTCAATTTCTATAAGCGGTGCATACTTATAATTAAAACTGTAATTTTCTTTGAGTTTCGAAATAATGTTTTCGTCAGCTTCAAATTTCACGGATACATCATCAGGTTGTTCCGAGGTTAATAAATCAGATGGACTTATTATTTCTATATTAAGATTGCTTTCGTCAATAACAGCATTAAGCGGAATACCGCCTCGTTTGCGGAGTTCCTGACCGTCCTTATGCAGCAATGAGGTTAGAACAACCCAATCATTCATAGAAGAGACGCTTTCGTAAATTTTTCTGTCAATCGTACAATCACTTGTTAAAAGTATTGAGGCTTTATCTGTGAGCTTTCTATCAAGCGATTTATTGTAAGAAATAATTACAAGCTGTTCTTCGGCACGTGTTAATGCAACATACAATAAACGTAATTCCTCCGCAAGACGTTCTTTTCTCGCTTTGGTCGAAAGTACGTTAAAAGCCGGCGAAGTAACGGTTTCGTTTGTTTTTTCATCAAAATATCTTAAACCAACACCGCCATCCGAACCGAAACGCAGGTTAGATCGTGTTGATTTTTTATGCATATCAACACCCAAATCGCAAATTATGCAAATAGGAAACTGCAAGCCTTTAGATGCGTGCATACTCATAATCTGAACACAGTTTTCACCGCCTGCGGTCTTTGCAGCTTTTAAACTACCCTGAGGCAAACGCTTTAAATAACGCAAAAAACCGTTAAGCGAGCCTAAATTACCTTCATTATATCCGGCGGCATATTCAGCCAACAGTAAAAGATTTGCCCTTCTTCTTGCACCGTCCTTCATTGCAGATGCAATATTCAAATAATCGCTTTTTATCAGAAGTTTTGATATAAAACGCGGCAACGGCATCGCCATCTCATCGTTTCGCATATCAGCCAAGCTATTTAAGAAGCTGATAACCTTTTGATTTCCGCTGTTCGCCGAAGCTGTAACGGCAGATATTAAATCTACTTTGGGTGACAGAAGCCTGATATTAGCCATTTCTTCAGCAGAAAAAGCAAAAATAGGAGACATCATAACTGTTAAAAGCGGAATATCCTGTTTCGGGTTATTTATAACCTCAAGCAAGGCACAAAATGTTTGAATTTCGGTAGTTTCCAAAAAATTCTCTTTGCTGTAACTTACCGGTATTCCCTGTTTACGAAGTTCTTCCGCCAAAAGCGCACTTCTGTTTTTCTGATTACGCATAAGTATCGCAAAATCGCCAAACTCTGCCGGACGCAAGGTTTCTTTATCTTTCGAAAGACAGTCGCCTGATGCCATAATTTTTTTAATATACGAAGCTATTACTTTTGCTTCAACAACAAGTGCAGAATCATTTTCCGCATCGTCATCCTCATTTTCGGATTCATTTTTTGAGGCTGTATTATCATCAATAACAAGCAAAGAAGCATTTGGTAAATCACTACTTGGAAATTTATTTGTAGGTATAAGCATTTCTTCTTCGTTATAAACAATATCACCGTTATTTTCACGCATTAAAAGCGAAAACAAATAGTTTATATAATCACAAACACCTTGCCTACTACGGAAATTATTTGCAAGAATTATCTTTTTAGGTTGTCCGATTTTTGCTATATCACTATTAACGGCTATGTTCTTCTTATAGAGGAAATTAGCAGGGTTAGCACCCCTGAAAGCATAAATTGACTGCTTTACATCACCAACCGCAAACAGATGCTCTTCACGATTTGAAAGCACCTTAAAAAGCATATCCTGTAAATCGTTTGTATCCTGATACTCATCCAACAAAACCTCTTTAAATCGGTTTAAAAACGGTTTTGCGGAATCTTTAATTTTAATTTCTCCGTCTTGAAGCTCGCAAAGCATGGAAAGCGCCAATTGCTCGGTATTATAAAAGGTAAAGCTGTTATCCGCAATCTGCATTTCGTATAGCGAATTTGCATAATCCTTTACAAAATCAACAAGCATTTTAATAGGTGCTTTAAGTGTATTATTTATATTGTTTATTGTATCACTATCGTTAAAAATACAGTTTAAAAGAGCGTTTTTTCCGCTTGTTTTACCGATTTGGGAAATGATTGTTTTAACTGCGATTAAATCAGGAATACCGCTATCTCTTGAACCGTTAAGCGGACGATGGTCATAACGGTTTATTCTATCATACAGCATATCCCAACAATTATTTTGGGCCAATTGAATCATTTCGTTAAGCTGAATAGAAATTTCCTCTAAAGCACCTACATAGGGTCCTGTATATTTAGTATATGCCGAAACCAAATCCAAAGCAGTCTCACAGGATTTAAGCATTGAAGCAAGAGTTTCCTTTACGTTTTTCATTGAATAAATAAACCAAGGATGCTCACTGTTAAATTCAAGTTCAGAATAACTCAAAAGGTTATCAAGATAGTTATCCGGGAAAGGAATATTACGGCTGTTTAAAAATATTTCGTTTACATATTTACGAAAGTTTTCATCGTCAAAATCAGTTCCGCAAATATCTAAAAGCTGTTTAAATATCTCACGTTGTTCACTGAAATATTTATTTATGGTTTCGTTCATAGCCACATCCTGTAACGGCTTTAAAGTAACATCATCAACTATGCGGAAATCGGGATTTATACCCGCCAATTCAAAATTTTCTCTTACAAGGTCAATGCAAAAAGAGTCTATAGTACAGATTTTTGCACTGTTAAGCAGATACTTTTGTTCGAGCAAACGTATATTTTCGGGTTCTTCCTCACACTGTTTACTTAATCTTTTTTCAATTCTTGCGCGCATTTCGGCAGCTGCAGCATTGGTAAAGGTAACGATAAGCAATTCATCTGCGTTTATAGGATTATTATTATCGGTTATTAGTTTCAAAACCCTTTCAACCAAAACAGCGGTTTTACCCGAGCCGGCAGCCGCCGCAACCAAAACATTGCCCTTTGCCTTAATGGCTTCTTTTTGTTGTTCGGTTGGTTCAAACTTTGCCATTTTCATTACCCTCCCCGCTTAAAATTTCTAAAACTTCATCATTTGTATAAGAAAAAGCTTTCTTTGCTTTTTCTTCCTCAATTCTGCATACCGCGGCAAAATCACAATATTTGCAGGCTTGTCCTCCGCTTCCTAAACCATCGGTTGGATTTACCGAAATATCGCCGGTAAACATATCCTCGCCCGTATCTTTAAGAGAACGTTCTATATAAGAAAATATTGTTTCAAAGCCGTTTTCAGGTATAAATGACGAAGCGAATTTACTATCAAGCTTGCCTGATTTAGTAAACTTATACGCAGGTACAAAAACACCTTCGTTTTCTTCCTCCATTGCACGTACAAGTTCTTCATTTCCTTTCAACAAACCGTTCATTCGCAAACGCTTTTCATCGCCTTTTTCACGCTTTGCGGGCATATAAAGTATACCTGCCGGCTTCATCTCGGAAAACTCATCTTTACGCAAAATAGCATACAAATACATAAGCATTTGCAAATTTTGTCCTACAACTATATCGGAGAGCTTAAAAGCTTTAGTACCTGTTTTATAGTCAACAATACGAATATAACCATCGTAAGTATCAACGCGGTCAATCATACCGTTAAGCATCAATTTTCCGCCGTTAAACGGTATTTCAATGGTATCTTCCCGACTTTTTCCAAAATGGAATTCGCAGTATTTAGGTTCGAATTTTGACTGTGCAAATTCCTTTTTTAAATGCAATGCAACGTCTTTGGTTGAACGAGATATATTATCGGTCAAAAACTGCATATAATCGGTTACAGCAGAAAAATATCCGGGTATCAGCGATAAATATTCCTCTATTGCACTATCTATTGTTGCACAAATTTCATCATCGGTAACATTGGCTATATCCTTATGATATTTTTCTATCAATTTTTGCAAAGCATAATGAATAACCAAACCACGCTGATTAGCACTGAATTCTACGCACTGCGGTCTTGATACTTTTAATCCGTATTGACAAAAATGCCTGAATTTACAGTGGTGATATACATCAAAACGAGATGCAGACATATAGATATCGCTTTTAAACAGTTTACGGGCAGTTTCGGGTGTAATGCTGTCCTGATAACGCTCATCAAAATTCAAAACACTTGTTACCCTTTGCGAAAATTCAGGTAAATCATTTAATGAAGTAAGAAGATTTAATCCCTCACTCTTATCTTCAGAGTATCTTAAACAACCGTCTGAAAACGCCGCTACGGCACTTTCAGGTAAATTATGCATTCCAAGCTTATCGGGTTCAAAAAAGCGGTTACAAGGGATTTTACCAAGTATTTCGCCAACAAAAACAGACGGTTCTAAATTTGAACCGTTATTATTCATTGTATAATAACTGATATAAAGCTTATCTGTAGCACAGCAAATATTTGTATAAACCAAAAAATCTTCTTCGATTGCGGCATCTATACCCTTATCGGGAATATCAAGTTGCAGTTTTTTGAGCTGTTTTCTTTCACCAACACCAAACACGCCGTTAAATCCTATATTTTTAGGAAACACACCAAGATTTGCACCTAAAATAAAAGCAACTTTAGGTCTTGAAGGTCTTATACGGTCGGCCGCACCGAAAGATACCTGATCAAGCATCTGCGGTGCAACGCCAATATCGGATAAACCAATAGATTTTTTGAGCGACAAGAAAAATTCCTCACGTGAAATTTCTTCATCATCATAGCAATCAACAAAACTATTAAGTATATCAATCATTTGATCCCATGATTGACGCAAAACATCGGCATCATAATTTTTATCTTTTTCCAAAAGTGTTTTACGTATATTTTGCAATGCTTCTTCAGCGTTGCAATTTTCATAAAATTCCATTACCGCGCGGCACATATTACGGATGTTGCCCTTTAAAGAATTTTCAAAAATTTTTAAAGGCTCTATCGCGCGTTTTCTGATACCGTTTAATCTTTCGAGCTGAATATTGACAGCTCGCTCATCATAACCTGGGTCATCCTTTGTTACAAAACCGAACGGATTCATATCCCATTTGTTAAACCATTGTTTACCGCTTATATTCCATAAATAGCAATAATTTTCTAAATCTGATATTTCATCACGCTCAAGTGTTCCGATACCTGATTTTAAAAATTTAAAAATATGTTCACTGTTATAACGTTCAATCGCTTCAAAGCCTGCCAAAACGCCTACTGCAGGTATGCAGGATGTAAGCGGCATACGTTTATCAAAGAAACAACTGACACCGTTTTTATCACAAGCTAAAGCTATTGCTTCCTCATATTTTGCTGTGTCACGGGCTATAATTACAAAATCTCTGAAACGGTAATTTTCCTCTCTTACAAGCCTTCTTATTGTACGCGCGGCAAACTCCGCCTCATCATAAGGCGTTATAGCCTCGCAAATATTTACATTCCCGTCAAATTCCGTTTTCTTACAATCAGAAAGTGAAAACAAATTTTCAACAGCGGCAATACAAGAACTGTTAAAATAATCTTTAGTTAAAACTATATCCTCATTGCATTTAACTCCGTGAGAAATAGCTATCTTTTTGATTTTTTCAGCACATTCTCTGATATTCTTAAAAATATTAAACGGACGGTTATTTTCTTTAGCATCCGTAAGACAAACCACAATATCCGAGGTTTGTGAAAAAATGCGTTCTAAAATACGGTACTGTTGACCTGTGAAGCCCTTAAAAGAATCTATAAATACAGTTTTGCCCTCAAAATAACGGAAATCGAGCAACTTATCATATAATTTTGTAAGGCGGTCAGTGGGATCTATAAATTTTTTTGAAATCAGTGCGTCATAATGCATTAAAACGGTTGAGATATCCTGTAATTTTGCTGAAAGAGAATTATTATCTGTTTCATCAGCCGCTTTTTTAAGTATATCTACCGTTATTGCGTTTAATTTAAATTCCTCTATAGTTTCGAGTAAGGATGATGTAAAACCTGACGATGTAATATACCTTGACCAAAGCTTTAAATCGGGTTTAGCCATACGTAAAGCACGGTTAAGCAATATAAGCTTTCTACCGTCACTCAAAACCTTT
>JAZSKL010000202.1:0-4862 GCA_045534855.1 Acutalibacteraceae bacterium | reverse complement strand
TCAAGAAAGAATGCGACCCGTATGAGGTTTACGAGAAAAAGAGCTACGGCAAGGGCGTTAAGCAGATTGAAGTTGACCTCAAGTTCGGACATACATATATGTTCTATCTTAACGGTGAGTTATAATGACAAAATACCAATTTTTAAACAGCAATGGGGATTTTATTTTAAAATCCCCTGAAAAATACAGCGGTTTGTACTTTCCTTTAGCCAACTCCGCAGGTATGAAAAGTGCAGTTACCCCTACCCTTGCAGGTGATGCAAAAACCGACCAAAACACCTTTCTTTTACAGCCTGTATCTATAAGAGACCTTGCAGACAGCCGTGTTTCAAGAAATTTTTGGTTGTATTTTAAGAATAGCGGCGCTTGGTCGGTTACGGGCGCATCCTCAAAGCAAGAGTCCGAGCGTTTTTGCGATAATTCAAATGATGAAAGCTGCTTGGAAGCAGGACTTTTATGGCACAAGATAACAAGAAATAATAAATTAAACAAAATAAAGGCAGAAGTTATTTCATTCTGCCCCGAAACCGAAGATACAGTTGAATTACACAAAATCACCATTACCAACAACGGCGAAAGTGCGGTTTCTTTTAAGCCGTATACCGCTATTCCGCTTTATTGCAGAAGCGCCGACAATATAAGAGACCACCGCCACGTAACCTCGCTTTTACACCGCATAAAAGTGCTTAAAAACGGTATAAAGATAGACCCTACACTCACATTTGACGAGCGGGGACACCGCCTTAATACGGTTGAATACGGTGTTTATGCCTCTTGTTGTGACGGAAGTTTACCGATTGGCTTTATGCCGTCTGTAGATGAGTTTATCGGCGAGGGTGGCTCGCTTACAAATCCACGCAGTATAGGTGAAAATTTACCATACAAGTCCGATTACTGCCTTAACGGCGAAGAATGTATTGCCGCTATGCAGTTTGAGGATAAGGTATTAAATGCCGGTGAAAGCGTTTCATACATTATAGTGCTTGCAGTAGATAAGAAAAGAAACCTTGACCCACAAAAATACCTTTGTGAAAAAGAATTTGACCGCCTGCTTGAGATTACTAAGGAATACTGGCAAAAAGCGGCTATATCGCACATACACACCGCCGACAAGGATTTTGACAGCTGGATAAAATGGGTATCCGCACAGCCGCTTATGAGGCGTATGTACGGTTGTTCTTTCCTACCCCACCATGATTACGGCAGAGGTGGAAGAGGTTGGCGCGACCTTTGGCAGGACTGTCTTGCGCTGTTGCTCGGCGACCCAAAAGGCGTTAAAGAAATACTTGTAAATAATTTCGGTGGTGTCAGAATTGACGGCACAAATGCCACCATTATAGGTGAAGCACCGGGCGAGTTCATTGCTGACCGCAACAACATAACCCGCGTATGGATGGATCACGGTGCTTGGTCTACCGTTACAACCAAGTTATATATCGACCAGACGGGCGATAACGAGTTGCTTTTAAAAGAGCAAGCATATTTCAAGGACATCCAAGCCTGCAGGGCAAAGGAAAAGGACACTCTTTGGAACGATACTTTAGGCAACAAGGTAAAAACCGCAGACGGCGATATTTATTGCGGCAGTATTTTGGAGCATTTAATTCTCCAAAATCTTTCGGTATTCTTTAATGTTGGAGAACACAACATTATGCGGCTTGAAGGCGCAGATTGGAATGACGGTCTTGATATGGCGGCAGACCGAGGCGAAAGTGTTGCCTTTACCTGCCTTTACTACAAGAACCTACTTGACATTGCTGATTTCATTGCCGAGTTAAAATCGAAGGGCAGTAAGATTTTAATATCTAAAGAGCTATTTACCCTTCTTGATTTTGAAAAAGGCGCCAACTATGACAGTATTGAGTATAAAACCAATGTTTTATACCATTACTGCAACTCGGTAAAGCATACCGTAAGCGGTGAAAGAATTGTTGCCGACCCCGATATGCTGATTGCCGATCTTAAAGGCAAGGCGGAACATTTAAAGCAGGTTATCAACCAAAATGAGATAATCAATTGCAAGGCAGGAAAATGGTACAACAGTTATTACGATAACTCGGGACGCAAAACCGAGGGCGAAATAAACGGTGATACCAGAATGATGCTTACAGGTCAGGTATTTGCAATAATGAGCGGTATTGCAGATGATGAAATGATAAGCAGTATTACAAAATCTGCCGATGCCCTGCTTTATAGCGAGAATATCGGCGGTTACAAGCTTAACACCAACTTTAATGAAATCAAGACCGATTTAGGACGTCTTTTCGGCTTCGCATACGGTCATAAGGAAAACGGTGCGGTATTCAGCCATATGGCAGTTATGTACGCCAACGGATTATACCAAAGAAATCACGCCAAAGAAGGCTTCAAAGCACTCAATGCTTTATTCAAGGCATCGGATAACTTTGAACTTTCCCACATCTACCCTGCTATTCCTGAATATTTTGATCCCAAAGGCAGAGGTCTTTACAGTTATCTTACCGGCTCTGCAAGTTGGTTTATGATGACGGTAATTTGCGAGATGTTCGGTATTAAGGGCAAAAACGGAAATCTGATATTAGAGCCAAAGCTTTTAGCTTCTCAATTTGATGCCGACAGCAACGCATCTATTGATGTTGATTTCTTTGACAGAAAAATCCGCGTATGTTACCAAAATAAAAACCGACTTGAACCGAACGATTACTCGGTTAAAGACGTTAAAATTAACAGTAATACGGTTTCCTACAACAGCGATTGCGGTATTGATAAAAATATGATACCTGCAAACGGCGAATGTGTTATCACGGTTGAATTAGCTTAATTTATAGCAAGCAAAAACACCTTTCAGATTTTTTCTGAAAGGTGTTTTTGTTATATCTGACTTTTTTAGAACTCAATTATCTTAAACGCTTCGAGCACTGAAGATACAAGAATTGCAATTATAAATACAGGGGCTATATAACGGATTACAAAAGAGAACATTTTCTTTTGTTTAAACCTACCGTTAAGCTGTACCTCATCAATAACCGATTTAGGTTTAATAATAAATGCTACAAGTATGCAGGTTGCAAAAGCGGTTATAGGCATAAGCACGCTGTTACTTATAAAATCAAAGAAGCCGAGGAAATCCATTCCTATAATCTTAATTTCAGCCCAAAGACTTGAACCGAGTGCTGACGGTAAACCTAATACCAAAGAAATGCCTAAAACAATAGCACAAGCAGTCTTTCTGCCAACCTTCATCTTATCCTGCATAACAGCAACTATTGTTTCCATAAGCGAAATAGAAGAAGTAAGTGCCGCAAAGAATACCATTACAAAGAACACAATACCTATCCATCTTCCGCCCGGCATTGTATCAAACACCTTGGGAAGAGTATCAAACATAAGTCCCGCGCCCTTATTCATCTTTTCAGGATCACCGTCGTTAAACACGTAAACCGCCGGAACAATCATAAGACCTGCAAGAAAAGCTATACCGGTATCAAAAAACTCAATCTGATGGGTTGATTTTTCAATATTAACATCCTTTTTCATATAAGAACCGAATGTTATCATAATACCCATTGCAAGCGACATTGAATAGAATAACTGACCCATTGCGGCAACTGCAGTCATCATAAGCTTTGTTGCGGTAAGACCCTTAAAGTTTGGAAGAAGATAATACTTAACGCCTGCTACAGCACCGTCCATCGTTGCTATGGAATAAGCGGCAATAAAGATTATGAGTATTACAAGCACCGGCATCATAAACTTACTTACCTTTTCTATTCCCTTTTGAACGCCGAGCATAACGATAGCCGCAGTAAGACCTATAAACAGCAAAAACCAACCAATAGGCTCACCAACTGAACCGATATAAGAAGCAAAATAATCTTCTTGCGCCATCAATTTATCCTGACCTGCCGCAAAACCGTAAGCATACTTCATTACCCAGCCGCCGATTACCGAATAGTAAGGCAAAATAAGCATAGGAATTATTGTTGCAAGATAACCTACAAAGGTGAAGCGTTTATCAAGCTTTTTGAAAGCCTCTAAAGGACTAAGCCCTGTTTTTCTGCCTATAGCAATTTCTGCTATCATAAGCGTAAAACCAAAGGTAAGCGATAAAATTATATATACAAGTAAAAACAGACCGCCGCCGTAATTATTGGCAAGATACGGAAAACGCCATATATTGCCAAGACCTACAGCCGAGCCTGCCGCGGCAAGCACAAAGCCTATTTTTCCTGTAAAAGAACTTCTTGTATTCTGCATTTTTAAACTACCCCTAAAATAAACATAATTTTATATATTATCTCATATTTCCGCCAAAAACTCAACTATATTTTTTGATATTTTTCTACTTTTTACTTTTAGTTCACAAATAGAACTACCCATCAACCAAATACGGTTAATGGGTAGTCTTTTTAATATAGTTTCTTAAACATCAATAATTTTCAGCTTTTATCTGGAAATATGCTCTCGGATGAGCGCATACAGGGCAAAGCTGCGGCGCATTCTTGCCTATAACGATATGACCGCAGTTAGAGCACTGCCAAATCTGGTCATTATCACGCGAGAACACAATACCCTCTTTAACATTTGAAAGAAGCTTACGGTAACGCTCCTCGTGTTCCTTTTCAACGGCTGCAACGCCACGGAAAAGAGCGGCTATTTCTGCAAAGCCTTCCTCAGCGGCTTCCTTTGCCATACGGTCATACATATCGGTCCATTCAAAGTTTTCACCCTCGGCAGCATCTGCAAGGTTAACATCGGTCATCGGAACTGCACCGTCATGCAAAAGCTTGAACCAGATTTTTGCGTGCTCACGCTCATTTTTAGCGGTTTCCTCAAAAATTGCGGCAATCTGCTGATAACCGTCCTTTTTAGCCTTTGAAGCA
>JAZSKL010000054.1:0-1579 GCA_045534855.1 Acutalibacteraceae bacterium | reverse complement strand
AGCAAATGACCATAGCAATAAGAATCTTACAGTTAAATGCCCTTTTTCGAATTTTTTCAGCGAATTTTAATTTAAAAACAAATTCAAGATTTAATATTACCGTTATTGCCGCAAGATAAATTATCAATAGAAATATAAACGGATTACTGGTAAAAGAAGCGGTAAAATTTCCTAAAACGAAATTGTAAACCGCGCGCGTGCTTCCGCAGGCAGGACAAAGAATACCGAATTTTCTGAAAAAACACACAAAACTGTCATTTATAAGAAAATGCGTAATACTTTTTGCCGCAAAGAGCAAAATTATCAGTAATAAATCAAATCCTAATACAAGAAATCTTTTATTTTTCAACAAAACAGATTTAATTAGAACATTTCTTCCATCATTTCCTCAAGGATGTAAGAACCGGAAGCAGCAAGAATTATCATCAACAAAGCAAGACCTAATGCTATACTTGAGCAAACAAGACCTGCAACTGCCATACCGCAAGGAGCACCTACGCGCTTTGCCTTTGCGATACCTGCGCCGCCTAATGCCAATCCGATAATCGAAAGAGGAAGTGATAACCAGAATACGCAGAAGAATACTAATGAAAGAATACCCAATACCATTGAAGCAACGCCCAAGCCTTTACCCGGAACAACAGGAGCTACCGGCATACCGTAAGGTGCCTGATAGGGCGGCTGATAGGGAGCTTGAGGAGCCTGATAAGGTGCCTGAGGAGCTTGGTATGTAGGCTGAGCCTGCGTGGGCTGTGGAGCAGCTGTTAAATCAGCACCGCAACCAATACAGAATCTTACGCCATCTTCGTTTTGTCTACCACAGTTGTTACAAATCATTTTTATAAACCTCCGTAAAAATATATATGAAAATGCCTTGTGTATACAACTATGCTAATTTTACATTATTATGTCGAATTTTGCAATATATTTTTTAATATTTTTTAAAATGAACTTTTTGATGTGATGTAAAATATTATTAAGATGTGTAAAGGAGTACTGCAATGTATAGAATAAGAGATTTGCGCGAGGATAAGGATCTTAGCCAAGAAAAGATTGCAAAAATAATTAAAACCACACAACAGCAATACAGCAAAATCGAAACAGGAAAATCTGATATTAGCGGAGAAAAGCTTATATTATTGGCAAAATTTTATAATGTATCGGCAGATTATATTTTAGGGCTTACAAACGACCCTAAACCGCCGAAACGGTAATAAAAAAGTAGTCAATGCTCATCCGCACAAAATAAATTATAGTATACAACAATCCACCGCCAAAACATAAAAATCGGAAGAAGTTAAACAAAACTTCTTCCGATTTTAAATTTACTGAATCTTTTTTGGGAATATTTTTATATTCCTCTTTTATTCAATCAATCGTGCTTTTTAAAGCCGCGGCGTTCTCTTCCGCCGTTTTTACGCTGGCGGGGTTCTTCATCGGCATCGTCCTCAACAACTGCGCCGTTAACCTCAACCAAAGCATCTCTTCTTGAAAGGTTAATTCTTCCCTGATCGTCAATCTCGGTTACCTTAACAAGTACCTGATCGCCAACGGTTACAACATCCTCAACCTTTTCAAC
>JAZSKL010000272.1:0-2799 GCA_045534855.1 Acutalibacteraceae bacterium | reverse complement strand
CCTTCCTTTTTCATTTCTTCAAATATGGCATTTGCAACAACGTCACGCGGTAAAAGCTCATTTACAAAGCGTTCACCCTTGGAATTAAGAAGTATTGCGCCCTCGCCCCTTACCGATTCGGAAATTAAAAATTCTCTGCCGTCATTTTCGGTGTAAAGGGTGGTGGGATGGATTTGAATATAGTCTATATGCTGAAGTTTTATGCCGTGTTTAAGGGCTATTGCCAAAGCATCGCCCGTAAGGTGACGGTAGTTGGTTGAGTGCTCAAAGAGACCGCCTATACCGCCTGTTGCAAATACGGTGTAATCAGCTTGGATGGATGTATATTCGCCGTTTTTGTCGTGACCTATAATTCCTCGGCAGGCATCGTCATCACATATAATATCTACCATAGTGTAATTTTCAATAAGCGTTATGTTACTGCGCTTTTTAGCACACTCAAGCAGGTGGGAGGTGATTTCTTTTCCTGTTTCATCCTTGTGGAAAAGTATTCGCGGTCTTGAATGTGCGCCCTCTTTGGTGTAAACAAAGTTTTTGCCGTCCGTTTTAAACCGAACTCCGAAATCAACAAGGTCGGATATTACAGCCTTTGAAGAGCGTATCATTATATCAACCGATTGAGGGTTGTTTTCATAATGACCTGCGCGCATTGTGTCTTCGTAAAAAGTATCGTAATCCTGCTCATCGTGAAGAACGCAAATTCCTCCTTGCGCCAAAAAAGAGTCGCTTTGGTCGGCTTTGTCTTTTGTTACTATAACAATGCTTTTATCTGTAGGTAATTTGAGTGCACAGTAAAGTCCTGCAACACCGCAACCTATAATTACTATATCTGTTTTCATTTTACTTTCCAAGTTTTAACATTCTTTCAAGCGGTATAAGGGCTTTCTCTCTTATATCTTCGCTTATAATTACCTCATTGTTTTCATTTTCCAATACTGAAAGCACATTTTTGAGTGTATTAAGCTTCATATCCTTACAACAGGGAATAGGCTTCGGATAGTAAAAACGCTTGCTGGGATTATCGCATTTAAGCTTATAGTCAACACCGTCCTCGGTGCAGATAATAAATTCATTTATATCGGATTTTTTAGCATAATCGATTATATCCGCAGTGCTTCCTATAAAATCGGAAATTTCAAGCACCTCACCCTCGCATTCGGGATGGGATAAAACTTCTGCATACGGGTGATTTTTCTTTGCATCAAGTATCTGTGCTTGGGTAAGGGCTGCGTGAATGGGACAGCAACCGTCATTTATTATAATGTTTTTATTTGGTATTTGCTCTGCTACAAATTTTCCGAGATTTCTGTCAGGTATAAAGAAGATGTTTTTATTTTCGAGTGAGCTTACAATTTTTACTGCATTTGAAGAAGTAACGCAAACATCACTTTGGCATTTAAGCTCGGCTGTTGAATTTATGTAGCAAACAACCGCAAGGTCGTCATACTGCTTACGCATTTCTGCTATTTTGCCTTTTTTAACCATGTGCGCCATAGGACAGTCGGCGGTAATATCGGGCATAAGCACCTTTTTGTCGGGATTGAGTATTTTCGCGCTTTCGCCCATAAAATAAACACCGCAGAAAACAATAATATCGGCAGAGCTTTCCTTGGCTTTTTTTGCAAGGAAAAAGGAGTCACCTATGTAATCGGCGATTTCCTGAACCTCTTGCGGAGCATAGTAATGTGCCAAAATAACCGCATTTTTCTGTTGCTTTAATGCTTTTATTCTATCCTTCATACTAACCTTCCTTAAATAATATACACACTTTTATTACGGTCAGTATACCACCGTTGTTTACAACTGTCAATACAACTGTAAACTTTTAGTGTAAAGTAAATAAATACGGTTAAAGGTAGGTTCATTTATTGTATATTTTACAAATAATAAAAGCGAAAGAAGAAAGTTAAGTAAGCTCTTCTTTCGCTTTTGCGGATTGGGTAAAGTGGCTCGCTGTTATTGCCAATAATCAACCTCGTGAGGCAAGCCTATACTTTTAGCCTTGAATTTGGGTCTTCTGCCTTTTTTGCGCTGTAAGGTGTAATCGTCAAGCGAGCGGAATGCGTATTTTCCAAGCAGTATTATAACAGGCATATTTATAAGCGTCATACCGCCCATAGTCACATCGGCAATTCCCCATAAAAGACCTGCATCAAGTCCTGCACCGAGTAAGATTATAAGTGAGGCGATAATGCAGTATACCGTGTTGAAGGTTTTAGAGGGCTTTTTGCCCATAATGTAAATAATAGATTTATCAACATAAAACAGGTTGCCTAAAAGGGTCGTAAATGCAAAAAGTATCATCGCAACGGTAATGAAAACAGGGCCGTATTCACCTAAAGTAGCCTTTATGCAGGCTTGTATATAGGGTGCACCCTCAAGCTTTTTATCGGGAGCTATTCCCGAAGACATACACATAAATGCAGTAGCGGTACAAACAAGAATAGTATCAATAAATACCGTAAGCACCTGAACAAGACCCTGCTTTGCGGGATGCTCAACCTCGGCAGATGCAGATGCGTTGGGAGCAGAACCAACACCTGCTTCATTGCTGAAAAGACCGCGTTTTATACCGTACATAACGCAAGAACCCGAAAAGCCGCCGAAAATAGCCTCAATATCAAAAGCACCAACAAATATTTCCTTGAAAATAGAGGGGAGCTTATCGGCATTTAAGAATGTAATAGCAACTGCTACAAGTATGTAAGCGATTCCCATAAACGGTACAATAAAGGTAGTGGCGCTTATTATTCTTTTTCCGCCGCCTAAAAGACAGAAGCAAACCAAAACCGCAAGAAT
>JAZSKL010000174.1:0-10798 GCA_045534855.1 Acutalibacteraceae bacterium | reverse complement strand
TTCTTATCTGTACTCAGTTGTATAGCCATCTGCACCGACTGCGGGTGTTACAGGCTTAATGCCTTCTGCACCTACATTGATTTTAAGATATGCGGTAAGCGGAAGATGATCGGAATATGCTCTGTAGAAATCATTTTCTATAGCCTTACATCTTACGTGAACCATATCAATGTTGGGAGAAACGAATATATTATCGATATAAGCATTACGGTTTGTAGCATTTATATAAGTATTGATATTTCCCCATTCGGTCATATTAGCAGCCTTATAACCTGCGGCTATCATATATTCCTGAATGGTAGAGCTGTTCATATCGCCGAATACAATGCAGTATTCATCCTCGTTCATAAGCTTAATAAGCTCCATATAAGAGTCAACAGCAATATCATAATCTGTATCGCTCCAACCCATATGCACGCTGTATACAGCAATATCTATACCGTTTACAGTAACATAGCCTTTCATATAAGCACGCGAGTTTTCGGTAAACTTACCGGAAAGCTGACCGCCTGTTACATTCTTAATGGTAAGGTCGGTATGCTTACCGGTTGCAAGACCTGAAGATGAATCATAAAGACCGTTAAAAAGACCATAATAGCTTTCAAGGTCATTAAATACGTTGCCAAATACATCAGCAGTCATCAGCTTTTCGCCGGTGCCGCCTTCGGCGTTATCGTGGTAGAAAAGACTTGTAAACTCCTGCAAACCGTAAATATCGGAAGTTAAATGATTCTTTGCATAATTATTATCGTAGTCAAGCAATGCCTTCCAACGAGCTATTGCATCATAAGGACCATAACGTCCTTCAGCTGAGGTATGGATACCACTGTCAACACCTGCAGCAAAACCGCCTACGTTCCAGGTTGTAACCTCCAAATCGTAGGTTTTAACGGTAGCACCATCTGCTGTAACATCGGATTCCTCGCCTGTTCTTACAAGGAAAGTATTTTCACCGATAGAAATCGGTGCTTTTTCAGGGGTAAGCTCAACAGCCTGCGTTACAGGTTTTTGAACCTTTGCTGACTTGCTTTCACCACAGCCGCAAGCGAAAAGCGCTACAGCGAGTGTTAAAGCAATCGCCGACAAAATACGCCTTTTTATCATAATCTTCACTCCTTTATATTTTACGGTTTATACCAACCGTCAATAAAGCCGTCATTATCAGTTACAAACTGATTAGGATTCTTGGTGCTTCCCATTTCCTTATTTATCTTGAGATATGCACTCAAAGGCCAATGGTCAGAACCGCCTGCTTTATCCACTTCGCATTCAACAAACTGAATATCGATGTTTGCAGTAGTGAAAATATTATCTATATAAGAGGTCTCTTTATACTCATAGGTCTGGAAATTACCGAATTTATCGGTGTTGGCAACATTAAAGCCTGCCTTTTTCATTCTTTTACCTATATCGTTGGTATTCATATCACCCATAACGATACAGTAATCCTCATTATTCATAAGGTTAACAAGCTCATTTATAGAGTCCTCTGCTGCGGCAGGATCATTAAAGCCCAAATGAACCGAATACACAGCTATTCTCACACCGTTTACGGTTACATAGCCCTTCATATAAGCACGCTGTGTTGCAGTATTTTTAGCACCTAAATGACCGTATGTAATATCTGTAAGAGTGTAAGGAGAGGTTTTAGTAGAAGCGATACCCATATACATAGGCTGTGTACCGTTAGCGGTAGAGCCTGTATAGGTTTCCAACTGCTTAAACACCTTTGTAAATACTTCCTTGGAAGCTATAGAAATGTTCTTGGTGTTATCATAATAGAATACGGGGCAAAACTCCTGTAAAGCATAAATATCAGCATCAAAACGTGCGATATCCGAAAGCCACTCACGAAGATTTCCCGGTACCCACTGGGCATTCTCATAATCAGGTGAACCATTCATACCGTTTGAAACACCATGATAAAAACCGCCTACATTAAATGTAGTAACCTTAATATCATAGGTGTACTCATTATTAACAAGACCGCTTTCACCATTTACGATAGGTGTATAATTACCGTTTGCGCGCAAAGGCTTGCGTTTTACGGTAGTTACAGATGATTCATCATCCTTACTTGAAGTATCATCGGATTCGGATTTATCATCCTCTTTATCATCTTTGCTTGATACAGAAGCGGTTGTTTGCTTTTTGCTTTCCTGCTCATCAGAGAGCTTATCACCGTTAAGGTTAATAATAAGCACTGCTGTAAGAGCAATTAAAAGCGCAACGATAACCGCTATAAGCGCAATTAACTTTTTCTTATTCATAATTCAACAATTCCTTTACAATATTAAAATTATTTAGTTTCCCATAACAGAAACGCCGAAATAGAGGGCTGCATCCATAACAGAACACTTAAATGACTGTTCGGTTGTGCCATCCTTATACTCATATACTCCGTTGTATACGGTATACTCATCATTTGTATCGGAATTTTGATATGTCACATAAGATCTTACGATAACATTTTTACCGTAATTCTTAAATTCATTAACATCAAATACACCTGCAAACTTCAAGGTAGTATCGGTCTGCTCGATAAGAGCACCGGGAAGTACGCTTACATTAGGTGTATCAAGATTTATAAGTGTTGTACCGTCATATTCGGTTTCGAGTATTGCAACCATTCCGTAACCGCTGATATTATAACCCTCGGCATTGGCGGTAGTTATATCAACCTCAGCACCGAATTTCAAGCCCTGAACCTCGCTTGCAGGAGACTTGATTGTAGCACCTATAAATGCAGGACGGTAAACATTTACCTTATTTGAAACAACATCATAAACAAGTTTATCAACTATTGAAATATTTCCCAAATAGGTAGGATCCATTTTTGAAAGAATAGCAGAAGCCTCATCAATTATCGCGGCATCGCCAAGATCGATTTCCCCTACGCTATTCATAAGACGTTCAAAACGCTGAAGCAATACCAAATTATCAGCTTCATAAGAGGTCATATTGGTAAGCGGACCGCCAGAAAGCTTAATCTTTGTAGCATCGCTGTCTTTAGTAACGGCAAAGGTATCTCCTATAACGAAGTCACCGTGTTTGCCGCCGAGCCAGCCGAAGATAAACGAAATATAGTTAATAACATAATCAGCAGATGGGTCAAATCCGAGATTATTTATCCACTCATTATATCGAGGACAGGTATCAAAGTATATCTTCAAATAACCCTTAAAACCTGACGGAAGCTTGAGAGTACCAAAAGCATCGGTAACATCTTTAGTCCAAGCATTGCCGTTAGAAGAAAGATATGCATATTCGGTATTATTAAGTTCTGAACCGAACCAACCAGATACTATACCCTCCTGCGCCAAAGAGCAATCCTTTAATCTTACAGTCCAATTTACCGAAGCATCAGCCGGAATTGTCGGAGTTTCGATATAAAGCATAAGCACATTAACGCCTGCTTTTATCTTTGTCCAGGGTGAGAAATTAACGTAAGGTGTTGCATTATTTGGGCCCTCACCCTCTTCATCATTACTGCTTACAACCATAGACCCAACGCCCGAAAGCGGAGAAACGCTTTCGCCCAAAGAAACGGTTGCCGCGGTTTTTCCGGGACGGTAGCCTAAATCACTAATGCTTACAAGTGCTTTTGCATCGCCTATACTATCATACTTGACGCTGGCTTCCATACGGTCAACATAAATAGTCATTGCGGTTTCTTCGCCGCCGTTTAATGACATTGTTATTGCATTGCAATCGCGCTCTACCTGATAAATACCGCCGATTACAAAGTCGCCGTATTCACCGCCGATATAACTAAATACGAAATCGATAGAATTAAGCAGGTATTCCTTATTACGGTCAAAGCCTTCTGCGCTGTACCAACTTTCGGGAGTATCAAGATACATCTTTACATAGCCCTTAAAGCCTGACGGTAAGAACAATGTGCTGTTTGCATCAGTAGTAGCCTCAACCCAAGCCTCTCCGTCTGCCGAAAGATAGGAATAACTTGCATTATTGAAATTGCTGTAGAACCATGCAGCCATACCCTCTTGCTGATATGACATACCGCTTATTCTCAAACCCCAGGTTTTAGTTGAAGAATAGGTTGGCGTTTCAATATACATCATAAACGCATGATTCTTTGGATTTATTTTTGTATAAGTAGAAAGACTAACTCGCGGAGTAGCGTTATTCGGACCTTCACCTTCAGCAACCGGTGTTGAAATAACGATAGACTTGTTATTTGAAACAGGTGTTACCGCATCCCCTACTTTAGCTGTTGCCTGTGTTGTACCGGGACGCCATCCAAGGTCGCTCACAGAAACGATACTGCTATCAACGGCTGAACCGATTTCTTTATCGTTTACATCGGCACGCAAGGTAGCCTCAATAAAGTTTACGGTATTTATCATAGCCGTAGGAGTTGTATCGGTATCAAGCTGAAGCATAACTGAATCGTTATCCTCTGTAACGGTATAGAATCCACCTATATCAAAGCTTCCGTACTCGCCGCCTACCCAACCGAATACAAACTCAAGGTAATCTACGGTATATTCAGCATTAGCATTAAGACCGCCTACAACCCAACTGTTAAACAACGGGCAGTCTGCCATACTGATTTTCATATAGCCCTCTGAACCACCGGGAAGAGTTATTCGACCGTTGCCATCCATCTTAAAAGAGGTCCAACCTTTGGAGTTTATATCCAAAAACTCAATTTCCCAACCGCTGAATCCTCCGTTATAACCATGTGCACGAAGGTTCGCCTGACCTGTACTATCCTGTTTTATCTGGATTGCGTTAAACGATACCGACCAATCCTTTGGCGGCCACGGGTCAAGAGAATATGTACCGATAGTAGGTGTTTTAATATACATCATAAATGTATCGGTATTCGGGTCAATAGTGATATTGGTTTTAATACCGTACTGCGGAGTTCCGTTATACGGACCTTGACCTTCTGCGACCTCCGAATTAAACGAAAGTGTCTTCTGAGAACCGTGTGCCGCACTCTTACGAGCAATAAGAGCCTTTGCGGTGGTTGTTCCCTGACGCCAACCAAGATCGTTAATCGTTACCGAATCAGGTTGAACACCTATTGCCAATCCGTCAAGACTGTTTGTGATTTTTGCAGAAATATGAGTATCAACATCATCTGCAACGGTAGCAAAGAATGTATGAAGACCTATCGATACTACGAAAACACAAACTGCAGTTAAAAAAGCTGTTAGCTTCTTTCTCATTGACTTACCCTCCTTACTTGAAATGAATAAATTTTGTAACTTTTTCATTTGATCACCATATAATCAAAAATATAATATTACGGGCACTATACCCTTAATATTTCAATTATATACTAAAAAACAAACAGATTATATCATTATTAAGTTTAATTTTTTAGTTTTATTGCTTAATTACCGCAAAATCCTTTGCTGCAACAGTTATTCCATTGAAATCAGCATCATTTGCCGAGTAATTTACAACTACCGTTACGCCGTTTTCATAAACGGTTACACCTAACATACCATCATTTGAATGTTCGCGTATAAGGCTTGTTCCTATCTCATCAAACAGCTTTGCACTCTTATTGATTTTAGTCTTTAAATCAGACGAAATATAAGAATACTGGGTAGCATAAAGATTTTTATAATCGGTACGACGAAGCTCTTTATTGCTCATATTTGTAACAGCGAAGGAAGGAGTCATACCGTATTCCATACAGTTAAGAAAGAGTTTTTCCGGATCGGTTTGCAAATTAAGCGGTAAGGACACCATATTTGCATATCCGTGGAGTACTATCTGTGCAAACGGAACCGATTTAGAACTGATAATTAAATCCGAAGATGTTACCGGATAATCATAATAAGTATCAGAATATCCGATAGCATAAGCATTACCGCCCTGTACGGCAACATCCAACTTTTCTTTTTTGGCATTTTTGATGACCTGACGCATCTTTTTGAGCATTTCATCACGCGAAACAAAAGCGCCGTCTTTATAATCACCGTAAAGTGTAGTACCTATATTATCAAGTGCAATACCCACTTTTTTATCCATATCCGCAAGTTCCTCAAACAGCTCTTTAGAACCGTTTATAAGACCCTTTGCGGTCAATGCGTACCAATCGGTGATTTCCTGTGCGTATGTTACATTTGAATAAACATTTTTAGTAATATAATCTTTACTTACCATTTGGGCATATCCTGATTGATAAAACCACAAAAGACCTGTGCATTGCTCATAAACAACATCGGAGGTGCGGAAAAATCTGCAATTTTTACCGTACTTTTTAACCAATGCCTCATAATCGCTATCCGAACCTGTTTCGCTTATCCAATCAGCGCTGTCAGGATAATCGTTATTTCTTGAGTCATCATCAAAATCCTCAAGGAAAACAGCTAAACGCTTAGTAGCAGACGGTTTAAGACCTTTAAGCATTTTTGATACATCATTAAAAGTTGTTGCCGCTACTGTTCTTGTATACGGTATTCCCAAAAAAGAATCCTTAATCTCGGTAGTACCGTAAGCGCGAATAGCTCCCGAAAGAAGCTTGGAATCGGAAAGTTTTTTATTTAGACTTCCCTTCTGTTTAAGATACTCGCGGTATTTTAATGCCATATCAACATAATCGCCGTTATCAAGGAACATATACGTAACCGCAAAGTTTTTCTTTTCGCGAACCTTGGCGGCAGCAGTATATTCCTTATATCGCCAGTCGCTTCCCGAAATTGTTACGGTATCAAAAACACGATAAATAAATGATGCATATGTACGTGAAAACGAAGATGTTTTACCGCAGCATTCCGCACAAATTGTAGCGGCAGACTCATTGCCGTTAACAACCGCCAGAACACCCGCGCCGTTTTTATACATACCAAAAACCGGCAACATTGCATCATGCTCACTGCCCTCATCGTAATAATACGAAAGTGCGCCGTCACGACCGTAAATACGCTGGCTGTAAGCCGCTGATGCAGGGTTTACAGTAGATAAATCAATCAAAGCACCGCTTCCGTCCGGAATAAAGATATATCCGTTATCGGTAGACTGTGCGTGCATAAAATACGGCAAAAAGGCTATTTCGCCTATTTTTACATCGCCGTATTCCTTAATTTCGTTTACAAGAACCGTTGCAGTAACGCTATTGCCTTTTATCTCATACTCAACAGGAATTTTAAACTGTTCATGAGGTCTTGAAAAATCATAATCAATTCTGATTTTATTTTTTTGTTCGGTAATCTTAAAGCTTCCTCTTCTTATAGATGAAATATAACTTCCGATAACCGCCTTCTTATTTTCCTTATCGTAATAGGTTACAACAAGCTGTGAACGAATATCATTTATGGTTGCGGGAGTAGTATATTGATCCTCTTGTGGGTTCAAAGGATTGGTAGTCCACACCGAACCGTTTTTAGTGTTAGTTACAGTAACAATACAGTTGGTTTTATCAACGCTTATCTGTAAATCGGTTGCCTCTTCTGCAAATACGGTATTATCAGCCGAAACACAGAATACGCAGGTTGCAATTATTACAAGCTGTAACAGAAACGCGCAAATTTTTCTTTTTTTCATATTCTGCTACCTCCTTGTAATTTCTGTCATAATTGTTTGTACAAACATAGACATCTGCTGAAAAATCGAGAATGCCAACAGTGCCAAAAATGCAACAATCACTATCATTCCCAACGATAAAAGCGAAGAACCAAATGTTTTAGCAACCGTAAAATCATGTACAACCATCATTCCGAAGAAAACAAGCATAAGTGTCCACAAGGTAAACACAACAGAAAAGCTTGTATAGAACATTCCCTCAGACAGGGTCATAACATTTGAAATTAAATTAAGCGGAACCTGGAATATTACAAGAGGGATAAGCGAATAGCAGGTTGCTATCCAGATTTCCTTGAATGTTCCACTACCCTCAAGCAGGGTACTCATCGCCCAGTTTGCAACACACCAAAGAATAACTATTAAAATGGTTTGAACAAAAATAGGAATCAAACTAAACTGCTGAACATCATTATTGGAAAACAAATAACCGATAAAGAAATAATCCAGAACACCCTCAACGAAGAACAGTGCCAATATAAGGTTAGCAAGTCCCAAAGAGCCTCTTCCCTCGTGTTTTATATCGTTAAATGTTTCAATAGGATGCGTAAAGAGCCCGAAAGGAACCAAAAGCTTGGTTTTATCAAGATTTCCCCAAGAATACTCTTTCCAGTTTATCTGCTTAAATTTTATAAATATACCCTTGGTAAGCTTTCGCAGGTTATTCACTCTTTACACCACGTTTCTTTCCTGAATTTATAATAGCGCGTTTAAGCAATTTAATAAGTTTTACAAATACAAATAATGTAACAACAGTTACAGGCAAAAGCCAGATAAAGTTTTCCCTTAAAAACTCACGGCGGTATCTTTCAACAGCCATCGAGTAATAGAAGCGGTCATCACCTATCTTAAGATACTCCATAGCCTTTTCATATTCGCCGTTTATAAGCAACGCTCTTCCAACACCTTTATAGGCTACTGGAAGCGAGCTGTTTTTCTTTATAACCTTTTTCCAGTATTCTGCCGATTCGTTATAGTTACCCATACTGTACTCATTAAGCGCTGTACGTATAAGCGACATATACTCGGTTTCAGCAAAAACGGTTACACTGTTCATATCGCTGTCAACAACAAGATAGGATGTACCGCATTTATCTATTGATACGGCATTCTTAAAGTTACCCTTTTGATTACCCTTGCCGCCGAATATACAAAGCGGATTCTGCTCGCTGTCATAAACGAAAATTCTTCCGCGCTTATTATCAAGTACCGCTAAAATTTCATTTTCATCGATGTTAATATCATTTATAACGCTTTTTTGCGGTGAACCTATTATATTATTATCATGTTAGTCTCCAAAGTTCCTGCGGTTATATCCCTTTTGCAAAAGACTGCTGTTAGAACCGGGATATACAAGAATATTCGTACCGGCAGAATTAAGCATTTTAATCTGCTCGGTGTCAACCGTAGCGGTTGCAGTAAGTATCATATCCTCTTTATCAATATAGAGGTTGGTATACTCGGTAGGAATGGTACGCACCAAAGACTCTCGCTGTTCATCCGAGAATATGTTTTTCCACATATTTTGAATGATAACCTGCGCTGTAACCTCAACCTTATTTGCACCGAAAAATCCTATAAATTCATCGCTGTTGCTATACTGCAAAAGACCCTGATAAATACCACTTACTGCCATAAAAACCGTACCTGCGCTGTTAACGCTGATTTTAGAGGGCTTAAATTCAAAATCCTCTGCCAGAAGGCTTGTTTCGGGTCTATAGAAGCTACGTACTATCTCATTATTTTCATTTACACCGATAGCTCTCGCATTAGCGGTATCGCAGATATAAACAATACCGTCTCTTGCAAAAACACCCGAGGGTGATGCAAGGCTTTGCTGTTCACCTGCCAAAACAACGCTGTCTATAATACGTACAAGCTCATAATTTTCATTTATAATAACAACGCGGTTATTACCGCTATCGGCAATATAAATCAGATTTTGGCTATCAACATATACATCTGCCGGTGCTTTAAATGCACCAACACCAACATCGTTTCCGAAAATTATGCGCTCACACACATAACCCGCAGGGGCTGCAACTGCTTCGGCATATTCATTATAAATATAATTTTTATTTTCAGCGGCATAAGCGGTTACGGAAGAACAAATTAACAAAACCGTTAGCACAAATGCTGCCGATATACTTAAAAATCTTCTCATAATCACTAACCCTTCAATCCTGAATGTGCCATTGTTTCAACGATAGAGTTTTCACTAAAGAGGAATATTACAACCGGCGGTATAAGCAGCAATACACTAACTGCCGATGCAACACCTGCTCTCGCAATACCTGCCGTACTCAAAGAAGAAAGCATTGCAGGAAGCATTTTCATATTTTCACTGTAAATAAACTGAATACCGTTAATATTCCAAGTAGCAATAAAGGTAAATATAACAACCGTCATCCAAGCAGGCTTTATCATTGGCATAATAAGACGGAAGAAAATTGATAACTCGCCTGCACCGTCTATTCTGCCCGACTCAATAAGCTCATTCGGCACGGTTTCCAAGAACTGCTGTAATAGGAAAACACCGAACGAGCCTGCCATAGCAGGCAGTATCAGGGCTAAATATGTATCGATAATATTAACCTCTGACATCATTATGTACTGCGGTATTGAAGTAACCTCAGATCGGAACAAAATAGCAAATACAACCATACTGGTTATAATCTTTTTAAGCGGAAAATTATGCTTTGCAAGCGGATAAGCCGCCATTGATGCAATAAGCACATAACCAACTGTTGAAACAACTGTAACGAGAACGCTGTTAAAGAGATAGCGTTCAAAAGGAACCTCCGACTGCGCCTGAAGCTTTATAAGACTTAAAAAGTTATCAAGCGTTGGATTTACAACATAAAATCTCGGAGGGAAATAGAACAATTCATTCAGCGGTTTTAACGCGCTGATAACCGAATAATAAATCGGCAATATCATAAAGACTCCAAGCAAGCCGAGGAAAAATGCCACAAGGAAGTTTCCCCATCTTGACCTTGAGACTCTCTTGGTAGTAATTTTACTCATACCCTTCTCCTTTTCACTAATTTGAACCTCGTATTTAAAGTTAATCAGACGAGAAGGATTTTAGTCCCTTACTGATAAGCCACCATGCAACCGTCATTAAAATAAACAGCACTACCGCAATGGTTGAAGCATAACCCATTTCAAATCTTGTATATCCGTAATCAGTCATATGCAGAAGTATCGTATGGGTTGAATAATCGGTACT
>JAZSKL010000184.1:0-1560 GCA_045534855.1 Acutalibacteraceae bacterium | reverse complement strand
GTATTTTGTGTTACAATACTCGTGTATGAATAGAGGGATATTATGGGTAAAGTAATAGCCATTACCTCCGGAAAGGGCGGTACGGGAAAGTCCACCTTTTCAATAGGATTGGCAATGGGATTTTCTAAACTTTCCAAAAAGGTTCTGCTTATTGACCTTGATGAAGGATTGCGCTGTCTTGACCTGATATTAGGCATAGATAAGGAATTGGTTTTTGACCTTTCCGATATATTAAACGGTCGTAATATAAGTGATGCCGTTTACTGTTCTCCTTTTGATGAGAACATCAGTCTTATACCTGCCCCCGTTGAACCGGAAAGTATAAACGGCAAGGCGTTTTCAGAACTTATAGCAAAGCTTGTCGGTGATTATGATTATATTATTCTTGATTTTCCCGCAGGTATTGATTTTGAGCTATATAAAAGTTTACCAAAACAAACACAGATAATAGCAGTTTGCTGTCCTGACCCCGTTTCAGTAAGGGATGCCGCAGTTGTTTGCAACCGTTTGCCGGCTATGAACAAACCGCCTGTGTTTGTAATTAACCGTTTTGTTTATGAGGATATCCGTACAGGATATTTCCGAAATATTGATGATATCATTGACCAATCAGGCTTCAGGCTTTTGGGAATCGTTCCAGAAAGTGAGGAGTTAACATTTTTATCGGTCAACCATAAACTAAAACGCAAAGGGCGCGCTTTAAACGCCTTTTCACGTATAAGTAACAGGCTTTGTGGTGAGCATATCCGCCTGCCAAAGCCCAAAAAAATTTAAAGGAGTAGTAAAATGACCATCGCACTAATCGCACATGACGCAAAAAAGGAACTTATGGTTCAGTTCTGTATCGCTTACTGCGGCATATTAAGCCGTCACAATATTCTTGCTACCGGAACCACTGGCAAAGTAGTATCCGAGGCTACCGGTCTTGAAATAACAAGATTTTTAGGCGGTTCGCAGGGCGGCTCACAACAAATCGCTTCCAGAATAGGCTGCAACGAAATAGATTTACTTCTTATGTTCCGTGACCCGCTTAATCCCAAACCCAGCGAGCCGGATGAGCGCGCATTACTCCGTCTTTGTGATGTTCATAACATTCCTGTTGCTACAAATATTGCTACAGCAGAAGTTTTAATTCACGGTCTCGAGCGCGGTGACCTTGACTGGCGTGAAATAGTTAAAAATTCATAATATAGATTTGGTGTATTGATATATGTCTGAAATAAATCATGCCGTAAAAGGCACAAACGATATTTTACCTGCCGATTCCTTTAAATGGCAATTTGTTGAGCAAAAAATGCTTGAAACTGCTCGTCTTTTCGGCTTCCGCGAGATTCGTGTGCCCGTTTTTGAGCATACCGAGGTTTTCCACCGCAGCGTAGGAGATACTACCGATGTTGTTCAAAAGGAAATGTACATTTTTGATGATAAGGGCGGGCGTTCCATAACTCTACGTCCGGAACTCACCGCAGGTACTGTAAGAAGCGTTATAGAAAACGGTCTTGTTTACGGTGCATTACCTGTTAAGGTTTGCTATATAGGCGGTTGTTACCGTTATGAAAA
>JAZSKL010000034.1:0-6446 GCA_045534855.1 Acutalibacteraceae bacterium | reverse complement strand
GATGACAAAATCATCTCTGCTGCTTCCTGCACAACAAACTGTCTCGCTCCTATGGCTGACACACTTAACAAGTATGCTCCCATCCAGAGCGGTATTATGACAACTGTTCACGCTTGGACAGGTGACCAGATGGTTCTTGACGGTCCTCACAGAAAGGGTGACCTCCGTCGTGCACGTGCTGCTGCTTGCAACATCGTTCCGAACAGCACCGGTGCTGCAAAGGCTATCGGTCTTGTAATTCCTGAGCTCAACGGTAAGCTCATCGGTTCTGCTCAGCGTGTTCCGGTTCCGACCGGTTCTACAACCATCCTCGTTGCTGTTGTTAAGGGCAAGGATATCACTAAGGAAGGCATCAATGCTGCTATGAAGGCTGCTTCCAGCGCTTCCTTCGGTTACACTGAGGAAGAACTCGTTTCTTCTGATATCATCGGTATCACCTACGGTTCTTTGTTCGATGCAACTCAGACCATGGTTACCAAGATTGATGATGACACCTATCAGGTACAGGTTGTTTCTTGGTATGATAACGAGAACAGCTACACCAGCCAGATGGTTCGTACTATTAAGTACTTCGCTGAAATCTAATTTTTGATTTTAACTTTAAAACCGCTCTTCATTTGAAGGGCGGTTTTTTTGTGCTTTTTATTGACAAAACAATGGTTTGGTACTATAATAATTTTGTATGTTTATAACTTAAAAAAGGATGTTGTAAGTATGAAATGGACTTCACTTAATGACCTTAGAGAGCAGTATCTTTCCTTTTTTGAATCAAAGGGACATCTGCGTCTTAACAGCTTTTCTTTAGTACCTAATAATGATAAGTCATTGTTGCTTATAAATTCGGGTATGGCTCCTATGAAAAAGTATTTCACAGGTGAGGTAACTCCGCCGAGAAACCGTGTTACTACCTGTCAAAAGTGTATCCGTACACCTGACCTTGAGCGTGTTGGTATTACCGCTCGCCATGGCACTTTCTTTGAAATGCTTGGTAACTTCTCATTTGGTGATTACTTTAAAAATGAGGCTATTCCGTGGGCTTGGGAGTTTTTAACCGTAACTCTCGAAATTCCCGCTGATAGACTTTGGCCCTCTGTTTATGAAGAGGACGATGAGGCGTATGCTCTTTGGCGTGATGTTATCGGTGTGCCTGAAGAAAGAATTGTAAAGCTTGGTAAGGCTGATAACTTCTGGGAGCATGGCACAGGTCCTTGTGGTCCTTGCAGTGAAATTTATTTTGACCGCGGTGAAAAATACGGTTGCGGTTCACCTGACTGTAAGCCCGGTTGCGATTGTGACCGTTATATGGAAATCTGGAACAATGTTTTCTCGCAGTTCAATAATATGGGTGACGGCACCTATACCGAGCTTGAGCATAAAAATATTGATACCGGTATGGGTCTTGAGCGTTTGGCTTGCGTTATGCAGGATGTTGACAATATGTTTGAGGTTGATACGATCCGTAATATCCTTGATAAGGTTTGTGCAATTTCAGGTAAGGAATACGGTAAGGACAGCTCAACGGATGTTTCTATTCGTGCCATTACCGACCACGCTCGTGCATCCACATTTATGATAAGTGACGGTATTATTCCGTCAAACGAGGGCAGAGGATATGTTCTTCGCAGAATTATAAGACGTGCTGTTCGTCACGGTAAGCTTATAGGTATTGACCGTCCTTTCTTTGTTGAGCTTTGCGAAGCAGTTATAAATGAAAATAAGTCGGGTTATCCTGAACTTGTTGAAAAACAGGAAATGATTAAAAAGGTTATCGTTAATGAGGAAGCAAACTTTGCAAAAACCATTGATCAGGGTCTTGCTATGCTTGAAACACTCACAAAGGACGGCGGCACACTTTCCGGTGAGGATGCTTTCCGTCTTTATGATACTTACGGTTTCCCGATTGACCTGACACGTGATATCCTTGCCGAAAAAGGAATGACGGTTGATGAAGAAACCTTTAAAAAGTGTATGAACGAACAGCGTGAATTAGCTCGTTCTTCACGTAAGGCTTCTGACGGCGAAAGCTGGAAGAGTGACGGTATTGCTTTTGAAAATATTTCCGCTACCGAGTTTTTGGGTTACACCGATGAGACTTGTGAGGCTACTGTTCTTGATATAGTTTATGAGGGTGAGCATGTAGGCACTGTAAATGAAGGTGCTAAAGCTATTATCGTTCTTGATAAAACTGTTTTTTATGCAGAAAGCGGCGGTCAGGTAGGCGATAGCGGTGTTGTTGGCAATGAAAATTGCGAGTTTGCCGTAACCGATACCAAAAAGACCGCAGACGGTATTTACACACATATCGGTACTGTTGAAAATGGCAGCATATCGGTTGGCGATGTTTTGAATGTTGCTTACGATAAGGCTCGCCGTGATGCTATCCGCCGTAACCATACTGCGGCTCACCTTTTGCAGGCAGGTCTTCGTGCGGTACTCGGCACTCACGTTGAGCAGGCAGGTCAGCTTGTAAATGAAAAGACCGTTCGTTTCGACTTTACTCATTTCTCCGCCCTTACATCCGAGGAAATCGAAAAGGTAGAAGAGTTTGTAAACGATGTAATACTTTCTTCAATTGTAGTAGATAACCGCGAAATGCCTATTGATGAGGCTAAAAAGCTTGGCGCTATGGCTTTATTCGGCGAAAAGTACGGCGATGTTGTTCGCGTTGTTGCGGTTGGCGATAAGTCGGTTGAGCTTTGCGGTGGTACTCATGTTGATATAGCCGGTAAAATCGGTCTTTTCCGTATAATTTCGGAAAATGGTGTTGCCGCAGGTGTTCGCCGTATTGAGGCAGTTACAGGCTATAATACCATTGAATTGATGCGTCATTATCAGCAGCTTGCGGCTGAAACTGCGGCTGTTTTAAAGGCTAATAATTCAGAAGAAATAGTTAATAAGGCTACACAGGTAACTGCACAGCTTAAAGAGCAGGCAAAACAGCTTGAAAGGCTTGAGGCACAGCTTGCCGCAGGCAAAACAGGCGATATTATGGCAAATGCCGTTAAGGTTGGAAATATTCGTGTTGCAACCGCCTTGCTTGAGGGTGTTGATGCTAATGAGCTTCGCAAGATGACCGATACCGTTAAGGCTGATAATGCCGATGCGGTTGCAGTTTTTGCCGCAGTAAACGGTGAAAAGCTTACATTCTGCGCTTGTTGCGGTAAGGATGCAATAGCCGCAGGTGCGCATGCCGGTAATCTTGTTCGTGAGATTGCCAAGCTTGCAGGCGGTAACGGCGGCGGTAAGCCTGATAGCGCAATGGCGGGTGGTAAGGATACCTCTAAAGCACAGTCAGCATTGGATGCGGCTGTATCGCTTGTTGAAGCACAGCTTAAATAAGGAGTAAACTTTATGAGTGACTGTTTGTTTTGTAAAATAATAGCAGGGGAGATACCCTCAACAAAGGTTTATGAGGATGAAAGTGTTTACGCATTTTTGGATATCGAACCTCAAGCTCCTTTTCACGCAATAATCGTCCCTAAAATCCATATTGCCTCTGCGGCAGAAATAACCGCTGAAAACAGTGGTTATATTGCAAAAATTTATGAGGCTGTTGCCAAAATTGCAAAGCAGGAAAACCTTGAAAAGGGCTTTCGTGTTGTAAATAATTGCGGTGTTGAGGGTGGTCAAACGGTTGGTCATATCCATTTCCATCTGCTCGCCCGCAGAAACCTTGCATGGCCTCCGGGCTGATTAAAGGAGTGTTAAAAAATGGCTGAATTTTATACTATGAAAATTGCAGGACTTGAACGCAATTTGGAAAAATTCCCTGTAAGTGATAGCCTTGATATTGCCGCGTTTATAATATTCGGCGATGTGGAGCTTACCGTTGCAGGATGTTCCGAGCTTCTTAAAAAAGTGCCTGAGTTTGATGTTATTTTAACTCCTGAGGCAAAGTCTATCCCGATAGCTTATGAAATGGCAAGGCAATCGGGTAAGCCTTATGTTGTGGCTCGTAAGGGTGTTAAGGTTTATATGCGTAACTCCATTGATGTAAGTGTACGCTCTATTACCACTCAAAAAGAACAGCATCTTTATCTTGGCGAAACCGAGGTTAATTTAATAAAAGATAAGCGTGTGCTTATAGTTGATGATGTTATAAGTACGGGCGAATCGCTTACGGCTGTTCGTGAGCTTGTTAAAAAAGCGGGAGCTATTGAAGCCGCAAGCTGTGCCTTTTTGGCAGAGGGTGACGCCGCAAACCGTGACGATATAATTTTCCTTGAACCTCTGCCGTTGTTCTTTAAATAATAAAATTTTACAGGACTGTATACCGATTAAGGTAATACAGTCCCATTTTTGTTTAATATAAATTGGTAGTTTTTTAGCCTTCCCCCTTGTGGGGAAGGCTTTTTCGCTTCTAAAACCCACTGCCTCTTGTGATAATTTCACTCCACAAAACAGGTCCTATAACGCCTGTTTCCTCAACACCTAATTGGCGTTGCAATGCTCTTACGGCATTTTGGGTGGCGGTATCGTAAATTCCAGTAACCTCGACACGCGGTAAAGATGGGTCGGCAGAGGCTATGTTGTTAAGATTAGTCTGTATAACTCGCACCTGCTCGCTTTCTTCGCCCGGTACTAAAAATCTTCCGGGGTATATTTCGAGCAAATATTGCCTGTACTCCTGCGGCAGGTCAGCAACAACACTGTCATAAGCGCCCTGAAGGGTATTCCACGTGTCGCGTCCAACTATTCCGTCAGGGGAAAGGGAGTATTTTTGCTGAAAGGCTATTACCGCATTGCGTGTTGCTTCGTCAAATGTTCCCGTAATCTGAAGCTGCGGCAGGTCATCAAAAAAGAAACCTAAAAATGCAAGATAATACTGTATTGTGCGTACTCCTATACCGCTGTCGCCAAGCCTTAATACATTGGGATACCGCCTCTCGACCTCACTTATCGCAAGCCCCTCGCTTGTAAGCTCGGAAAGCCGTTTTACTCCGTTGTATATCTCTTTGATTTTGTACCACGTAGCCTTTCCTACAACTCCGTCAGGTGTAAGATTGAATATGCGCTGAAACTCGCGTACTGCATTTTCGGTTTGTATTTCGTAGGCATCTGTGGTATCAACAATGGTTGGTATGGCAGGGTAGTTTTTGCCTATTCGGTTAAGCTGTCGCTTAATAATTCTTACATCCTCGCCGAAATCTCCTAAAGACAGGGTTTGACCTGGATAAGAAGGGATATTATTGCCTACAGGCGCATTATAAACAAGATTTATGTTGTCACCGTAATAATACTGCAGAATTTCATAGGGTATATAGCCTTGGTTTGCAAGGTCAACGCTGCCCCATTGCGAAAGCCCGTCACATTGTGTTCTGACACCATCACAAAACTGTGCAAAAAGCGGTTCAACACTGCCTTGGCGTACAATATAATCATTGAAAATATCATCTGTTATCTTACTTATGTTTTCAAAAATGTCGCGTCCTTTAACAAACGCGTGGTCGTATTGAGTGGTGCTTGTAACATCAAAATCATAGCCTCGGCTTCGGTAGTATTCGGTAAAAACACGGTTTAAGGTAAATGAAATCTGCGCCAAAATATTTGCACGCAGAGCACTTTCGGGCCAGGTAGGGTAGATTTCACTTGAGGCTACATTTTTAATGTAATCGGCAAAAGGAAGTGTAACATTTTCTGCCGGTTGGTCGGGTGCGCCAAGGTGTACCGTAATAAATTCCGGAATTACAGGGTATGCCATATAAAGTCTCCTTTCAGCGCACTATTGGTCTTAATGCTACGGGTAAAAGCGTTTCAACACCGTCATAAATACCTATTTTGAGGTATGGCTCATTTACAAAATCGGGATGGTATACCGCAACATTGTAATCGGTTGAGCTATCTGTGGCGGTGGCAGAGTTTTGAGAATAGTCTGCCGGTAAGGCAGGCAATTCAATATTTTCAACTATGCCTGATTGATTTGAAAGCTCTTTGAAGAATACCCGCCTTTCACCGCCGAAATCACGCGAAACTTCAACAGAGCCGCCCTCTACAGGGAAGGTTCCTCCTGCGGTGGATAGTTGAACCTTTAGCTTTCCTTTTCCGGGATGAAGCTTTAAAAAAGTCTCATAATCGGTGCGGTTGCTATTTGTTACCATCGGTTCATTTATAGGTCTTGTACCTAAAACTCCGCCACGTGCAGCATATTCCATAGCCTGCTGTTTATACCGTTCAACTAATGCTTGGTAGTTGTCATCCATAAAATCAAGCCTTTCTTATTTACTTTTTACATACTATGAAAACTACAGCATATTGTTAATTTGATGGCAAATAAGTGATTTTGTGAGTAAAAATGTAATTTTTACTTGACTTTTAGATATTTGTAAAGTACAATAAATACACTTGCGATGTAACTCTCAAGTATTTTAATATGCGGGTTTGACGGAATTGGCTGCCGCGCCAGCCTTAGGAGCTGGCGCCTTGGCGTGAAGGTTCAAGTCCTTTCA
>JAZSKL010000282.1:0-2037 GCA_045534855.1 Acutalibacteraceae bacterium | reverse complement strand
TGATTGCTTTAGGTACGGTTTTAAGCCTTGTAAAGGTTTGGGAAATGCCGCTTGGTGGTTCAATAACACTGCTTAGTATGTTACCGGGTGTGCTTATTTCGGTTATGTACGGTCTTTCGTGGGGCGTAGTTTCAGCCTTTGTTTCATCGGCAATACAGCTTTTTATAAGCCTCGGTGAGGTACTTAGCTGGGGACTTACCCCTGCGAGCCTTGTTGGCACGCTTTTGCTTGACTATATTGTTGCGTTTACCGTTATCGGTCTTGCGGGAATATGGCGCAATAAGGGCTATACAGGCGTTTGCATAGGAACTGCGTTTGCAGTAATCCTACGCTTTATTTGCCACTATATTTCAGGCGTTATTATATTCGATATTTGGTGTCCGTGGGCAAATGTATGGGTGTATTCACTTTGCTATAACGGCGCATATATGCTTCCGGAGCTTGTACTTACTGTAATTGGTACGGTATTGCTATTCCGCTCAAAACAAATTAAACGCTTTGTAGCCGCAGGGTAAAAAGCGATATAATTAAGGCTGTAGAGAATTTTGTTTCTCTACAGCCTTTTTTGTTGTAATAAATTTATCTTTTCGTACCAACAAAGAAAATTGCTATTGTTCCCGGGCCTGCGTGTGAGCCGATAACCGGGTCAAGGCAGTTAATTACCTGCACATCAACACCGTATTTCTCCTTAACATCTGCGGCAACCTTGAGAGCTTCATCCTCGCAGTCGCCGTGGCTTAAAAATACTTCGGGATATTTTGCTTTGTCAAAGCCATGCTCTTCAAGACTGTCTACGATACCCTTTAATGCAGCGTTTCTGCCTCGAACCTTACCTGTAACATAAAGCTTTCCGTCATCAGCGGCGTGAAGCATAGGCTTTATATTGAGCAATGTTCCAACAACAGCGCTTGAGCCTGAAAGTCTTCCGCCTCTTTTGAGGAAGAAAAGGTCATCAATTGTGAAAATATGGCAAAGGTTTGCTTTAAGCTCTTCGAGAGCGGCGGCAACCTCTTCTATTGTTTTGCCTTCATTTTTCATTTTTACTGCATAGTATGTTAAAAGACCCTGTCCCAAAGAAGCACAAAGTGTATCAACAACAATTATTTTGCGGTCGGGAAACTGCTCGCGGTAATCTTCAGATGCATTAGAAACATTCTGGAAAGTACCCGAAAGTCCCGATGAAAAGGAAAGAAGGAGAATATCCTTACCGCTTTCAAGCAACGGCAGACATACATCATCACACTGTCCTCTGGATACGAGGGATGTGGTGATTTTTTCTTTTTCACGCAATTTGCGGAAAATCTCCTTATTATCGGTTTTAACGCCGGGGACGTAGCTGTCAAAATCTGTGCCGGCAACACAGTATTTAAGGGAAATAATACTAACGCCGTATTCTGCAATTTGAGAATCGGTAAGATTTGCACAGGAATCGGTTATAATTTGGTAACTCATAAAAATACTCCTTGAAAAAAGATATTTACATTATATATTCATTCCCCAAAAAATGCACTAAATTTAACGAGAAACATCACCCTATTATTAAGGATTGATGTAATAGAGTTCAAAAAGCCGATTCTACTGCCGGTAGAATTGGCTTGGTTATGCGGAATATTGGATGATGCAGGTCAAATGTAGCCGTTTTTTTACAAAACATTACCGTAGCTTTCGACAAGGATTTTAACCGCTGTGTAGTATAATAATTACACTTGATACGGAGCTGATATTTATGGTTGTTTATGCCGATATTCTGGTTTTGCTTAATATGACGGTCGATTATTTTCTGCTTTCGCTTACAGCAAAGCTTATAAAAAACGGAAGCGGTGTTTTAAGACAGCTTTGTGCCGCATTTCTTGGCGGGATTTCATCTCTTACGATTTTTTTACCTGAACTAAACGCCTTTTTTGAAATTTTATTGAGGTCTGTTATATGCGCGGTGCTTACTCTTGTGGCGTTCGGATTTGGTACATATAAGCGTTTTTTCAGGAATACGGCGGTGTTTTTTACCGTTTCATTCGGATATGCGGGCGCTATGCTTGC
>JAZSKL010000193.1:0-1789 GCA_045534855.1 Acutalibacteraceae bacterium | reverse complement strand
GGTACGTAAATATTTGAGTGAAAAACGCAAAGAGGGTGAGCCGTTAAGCCATCTTGCTGTGTTTATTGCGGCATATCTTCGAACTCTTTCGGAATATCCCGAGCTTAACCGTTTTATAGTAAACTGTAAGCCTTATGCGCGCAAGGAAATTGCTGTTGCAATGGTTGTTCTTAAAGCAGGGAAGACCGATAACGGTACAATTACAAAGATGTATTTTAAGCCGGAGAATACCGTTTTTGAGGTTAATGATATTATCCGAAAGTATATTGAGGATAATAAAAACGCTCCTGAAAATAACGGAACAGAAAAAATGATTAAATTTCTATTGAGTATTCCGGGACTTTTGCGTTATGGCGTTAAGCTCTTTAAATTTATGGATAAACACGGTCTTTTGCCTAAAAGAATTATTGATATGTCGCCGTTTCATAATAGCTTGGTTGTTTCGGATTTGGTATCTATTCGCACCAATCATATTTATCATCACTGTTATGAGTTTGGAACAACAAGTATCTTTTTAACTATGGGTAATCTTCGTGAGGTTCCGCGCAAAAAGGATGGAGTTGTAACAACTGAACGCTGTATGCCGCTCGGTGTTGTTATGGATGAGCGTATTTGCTCGGGCAGTTATTTTTCAATAGCATTCCGCCGTATGCAACATTTCTTAAAAAATCCGTCTGTTTTGGAGCAACCGCCCAAAGAGGTAAAAATTGACCCTGCATTGGAAAAGAAAATGCTTAAAAAAGCCCAAAAACAGGCAAAAAAAGCAAAGAAAACTAATACATAGTAATAAAATTTTGCCTTTGCAACAATCTTTGCTAAATAATTCACAATTAAGTCTTGATTTTAATTATTTTTAAGGTATAATAATTAAAGATATTTATTAAATGGAGGAATTTAAAATGTTAGTTTCCGCAAAAGAAATGCTCACAAAAGCACACGCAGGTCATTATGCAGTTGGTCAGTTCAATATCAACAACCTTGAATGGACCAAGGCTATACTTCTTACTGCTGAGGAGTTAAAGTCTCCCGTAATTCTCGGTGTTTGCGAGGGTGCAGGTAAGTATATGTGCGGTTATAAGACCGTTGCTAATATGGTAAAGGCTATGATTGATGAGCTCGGTATTACAGTTCCTGTTGCTCTTCACCTTGACCACGGTTCTTATGAAGGCGCTAAAAAGTGCATTGAAGCAGGTTTCTCTTCTATAATGTTTGACGGTTCTCATTATGCTATTGAGGAAAACATCGCTAAAACCAAGGAATTGGTTGCAGAATGTGACCGTTTAGGTCTCTCTTTAGAGGCTGAGGTTGGTTCTATCGGCGGTGAGGAAGACGGCGTTGTAGGTGCAGGCGAAGTAGCTGACCCCAACGAGTGCAAGATGATTGCAGACCTCGGCGTTACTATGCTCGCTGCAGGTATCGGTAATATTCACGGTAAGTATCCCGAAAATTGGGCAGGCTTAAGCTTTGATACTCTTGCTGCTATTCAGGATATTACAGGCGATATGCCTCTCGTTCTTCACGGCGGTACAGGTATCCCCGCTGATATGATTAAAAAGGCTATTTCTCTCGGCGTTTCAAAGATTAACGTTAATACCGAGTGTCAGCTTGCTTTTGCTGCTGCTACACGTGAGTATATCGAAGCAGGCAAGGATCTTGAAGGCAAGGGCTTTGACCCGAGAAAGCTTTTGGCTCCCGGTGCAGAAGCATACAAGGCTTGCGTAAGAGAGAAGATCGAGCTCTTCGGTTCAGCTGACAAGGCATAAATTAATTTTTGTATTAATGTAAAGAA
>JAZSKL010000312.1:0-3329 GCA_045534855.1 Acutalibacteraceae bacterium | reverse complement strand
AACAGGCGGGATTGATTATTCTAATCTTGGTACATATCTCAAAGAAAAATGCGTAATTGCCTGCGGAGGCAGTTATATGGCAAACGCAAAGCTTTTGGCAAGCAAGGATTTTGAAGCAATTACCTCAAACTGCAAAAAGGCTGTTGATATATCGTTAGGCTTTGAACTTGCACATATCGGTATCAATCATAACAGCGAGGATGAAGCAGTAAATACTGCCGAAACAGTTTCGGATATATTCAGAATGAATGCACGATATATGAATAGCGCAGTATTTGCAGGAACAGCTGTTGAGGCGGTTAAATCTCAAGGCTATGGAACAAAAGGTCACGTTGGATTTTTTACGAATTCAATGAAACGCGCAATGGCTTATTTAAAAGCAAAGGGTATTGAACTAAATGAGGATAGCATAAAGCGTGATGCATCGGGTGAAATTACCTGTATTTACCTTAATGATGAAATTGCAGGCTTTGCGTTTCATATTGTTGCAAGATAAGGAGTGGTAACTGTGAAAAAGGTAGTAGGTTTTGGAGATTTTATGCTTCGATTAAATCCGGAAGGATATTTAAAATTTATACAGGCAGATAAATTTATTGTTAATTATACAGGTGCGGAAGCAAATGTTTGTACAGCTCTTTCTTATATGGGAGTTCCAACAAGCTTTGTTACCAAATTGCCTGATAACGCTATTGCGGACTGTGCTTTGGCAAATCTGAGAAAATATAATGTAGGTACAGATTTTATTGCAAAAGGCGGAGAGAGAATAGGTGTATTTTATGCTGAAAAAGGTGCATCACAGCGTCCTTCAAAGATAGTATACGACCGTAAAAACTCCTCTTTTGCAACCTGCAGTGCCGATGATTTTGATTGGGATAAGATTTTTGAGGGTGCATCCCACTTCCATTTTACCGGAATTACTCCGGCACTCGGCGAGAATGTTGCAGAAGCTTGTGAAAGGGCTTGTATTGCGGCAAAGAAAAAGGGTCTTACAGTGAGCTGTGACCTTAATTACCGTAAAAATTTATGGACAAGACAGCAGGCAAAGGAAACTATGACAAAACTGCTTAAATATGTTGATGTTCTTATTGCAAATGAAGAGGACTCATCTGATGTTTTGGGAATTTCAGCAAAAGATTCCGATATAATTTCCGGTGTTCTCAGCCGAGAAGGTTATATCGATGTTGCAAAGCAGATAAGCGAAACCTATGATATATCTGCAGTTGCTATTACATTGCGTAAGAGCATAAGCGCATCGGACAATGATTGGTCAGCTTTGCTTTATAAGGATGGTACACCTTATTTTTCAAAAGAGTATCACATTCATATAGTTGACCGTGTAGGCGGTGGTGACAGCTTTGGTGCTGGTCTTATTTATGCTCTGTTAAACGGCTATGATAATCAGAAAACTATTGAGTTTGCGGCTGCGGCATCCTGTCTTAAGCAGTCTATAGAGTTAGATGTAAACCTTTCTTCACCGTCAGATGTTTTATCGCTTATGGGCGGAGACGGTTCGGGCAGAGTACAGAGATAACAAGAGGAGCGTTTGAAGTGTTAAAAAAATGTGCGCTGGTTACAGGTGCTGTAAGAAATTCAGGACTTGGTATAGCTAAAAAGTTTTTATCAGAGGGTGTACCTACCTTTATTACAAGCAGGGTAGAGGAAGATGCCGTTAAAGTTGCAAAAGAACTTACAGAAGAATTTAATGTTCCTTGCTTCGGTCTTGGTTTTTCTCCGAGAAACGCAAAGGAAGAAACCGATCCTATGTTTGCTAAAATTGAGGAAAAGGGATATTATGTTGATTCTCTTATCTGTAATGCGGCAGACCTTGGCAGGTGGATGGATCCTCTTACGGTTGAAGCTGATAAATGGGAGGATGTAATTTTAACTAATGTTATGGGTTATTTTCTTCCTGCGCGTGCGGCTGCACGTCAAATGATTGCAAACGGCGACCCAAAGAGCGGAACTATAGTTTTAATGGGTTCTATAAACTATAAGGATGCTCTTCCCGAAAGAAGTGCTTATGTTGCAAGTAAGGGCGCTATCCGTTCAATGACCAAGGGATTGGCTCTTGACTTTGCACCGTACGGGATAAGAATAAACTGTATTGCTCCCGGTCCTATTTGGACAACAAGATACGATGAGTGGACACCGGAGGAGGCAGTTGCAAGAACTGCAACTGTTCCGCTTAATACCATTACAACAAAAGAACAAATAGGAAATGTTGCATGGTTCTTATCAACCGAGCCGTCACAGAATATGACAGGCTCCGTATTGGTTATAGACGGCGGTGTTGACTGCCTTAATGTTGATATAAATAAGTATAAATAACGGAGAACAAAAATGAAAATTATTTTAGGTGCTATAAAGGAATTTAATGATGATGCCCTTATTATGGCACGTCAATTGGGTGCAGAGGGTTTCCATTTCAATACACCTCCTATTGCAACAAGCGATGAAAACTATTGGTCGGAAACCTCACTCAAGTGGTTGCGTGAGTATACCGAAAAGTTCGAGTTAAGTCTTGATATGATTGAAAACGTACCTATACGTTTTTATGATAAGATACTTTTGGGACTTCCCGGTCGTGATGAACAGATAGAAAACTATATTAAAACGGTACAGAATATGGGTAAGGTCGGTATTCCGATTTTAGGTCATCACTTTTGTCCCACATGGGCTTGGCGTACAAGTATTTATGAACCGTACAGATTGGGTGCATTTGTTTCTTCATATGACCATTCAATACATGATGATATACCTAATGCTTATACCCAAAGTAAGGACCATATGGTAAGGCAAAATCCCGATTTAGTTCCTCCTACTCAAGAGGATTTGTGGAATAATTTCACTTATTTTATAAAAACCGTTTTGCCTGAAGCTGAAAAGGCGGGTGTTAAGCTTATAACCCATCCGTCCGACCCTCCGATTGCTAAAGTAGCAGGTGTTTCACGTATTTTCATAAGCCCTGACGATTATCGTAAAGCAGAAAAAATCACCAATAGCGATGCTTGGGGTATAAATTTCTGTATGGGCACCTTTTCACAGCTTGGCGGTGAGGAATGCGTGCTTGAGATGATAAGAGAGTTTGTTCCAAAAAACAAGATTCATATGGTTCATTTCAGGGATGTTCAGGGTACTGTTGAAAAGTTTAAAGAGTGCTTCCTCGGAGAGGGAAGATATAACCCTGCTAAAATTATGATGGAGCTTAAAGCAAACGGTTATGATGGTATTATGCTTGATGACCATGTGCCGTATCTTACAGCCGCTACCCGTTGGGGACATACAGCCCGCGCTTATACATTTGGCTATCTTAAAGGTCTTGCAAAGGC
>JAZSKL010000218.1:0-4211 GCA_045534855.1 Acutalibacteraceae bacterium | reverse complement strand
AGTGACACTAATCGCCATATCTGCCTTAAATTTGCCAATCAGATAATCCATGTACCATCCAGCCGAAATATCCCATCAGAAGAATATTTTGTTTCACTTCTATCCGATTATGAGGTATTTACTCCAAGCGATGAAAACCGTGAGCAGATATATAATTTATTTGTTTCATCATACGAAAATTTTTCTCACGATGACTACTTCAAAAGGCTTACACTCTGCTCAAATATTATGGCAATTATGGCGTATATATTTAAGGAAACCACCGAAAATTCCGAAAAGTCAGTTAAGAAAAATACCCTTAATAACTTCTCAACCCTCTTTGAATATATAGATGAAAATTTCGCAACAATAACCCTTGAAGATGCGGCAAAATACTGTGCTATGAGCTACAGCTATTTCAGCCGAAACTTCAAATCCGAATTTGGTATTTCATTTACCAATTTTGTAACCAAAAAAAGGGTTGAAAAATCGCTTGACTACCTTTCAAAATCGGATATGAGCCTTAATGATGTTGCTTTAGAATGCGGATTTTCAAATTTGAGCCACTATATTAAATGCTTTAACCAAGAAAAAGGCTTAACTCCTAAAAAATTCCGCTCCATAACCGCCAAAAGATAAATACAGATATAAGAAAAATGCTACAGAAATTTTCATTTCTGTAGCATTTTTAATTCAATGACATTATCCCTTGACTATGTCTTATTGATTATTTTGTGCCGGTCGAGCCAAAACCGCCCGCACCGCGGTCGGTCTCATCAAGAGTTTCGGTTTCTTCAAACACGGCGGTAACAAACGGTGCTATAACAAGCTGCGCCACACGCTCACCATCGGCGATTTCCTGTACAGCATTAGAATGGTTGTGAAGCGAAACCATTATTTCGCCCCTGTAATCGCTGTCTATTACGCCAACCTTATTTGCAGGAGCAAGTCCGCGTTTGGTTGCAATACCGCTTCGGGCATAAATAAGACCTACAAGCCCATCAGGAATCTGCATTGCAATTCCCGTATGAATAAGCTTGGTCTCGCCCGGATTAAAGGTTATTGTTTCGCCCTCGGTACAAGCGTAAAGGTCAGCCCCTGCAGCAGCGGCAGAGCCATAGCTCGGGGTTACAGCCTTTTCGTTAAGACGGATAAATTTTACCGTTTGCATATAAATTATCTCCTTATAATCCCTCGTGTATATCTCCGGTGCCCATTTTCCTCGTCCAAACACCCTGAAGCCAAACAGCTTCACCCGCTTTGAGGGACTTTTTAACATCTATTATTCGCTGATTTGATGAACCGCGGAAAATAAGCGCAGGGCTTTTAAGCTCTTCAACAAATTTTCCGTCTACAAGTACATCTATAAGCGACAGCATTTCATCAACGGTCTGTTTATTTACAGGGTTAGCACTTAAAAGGTCTTTTTCAAAATCAAAGCCCGTAAAGCACCATATTTCTTTTTCGGGAATCTCTTTTTTAAGACGCTTCAATAGCGGAATTACCCCTATGCGATTTTCCGGCTCAAACGGCTCTCCCCCCAAGAGGGTAAAACCGTTTATATGAGCAGGCTTTACAGCGTTTACTATTTCTTCAATAACATCCTCTGTAAAAGGTTTTCCGTAATCAAAATCCCACGCTTCTTTGTTAAAGCAGTTTTTGCAGTAATGCCTGCAACCGCTTACAAACAGCGAAACCCTGACGCCCGGACCGTTTGCAATATCAAATTTTTTAATTGTTGCGTAATTCATTACAGATGAAGAACACGTTCCTTTATCTCCTGTGTTCTGCCCTGATTCCAGTACTGTGTTCCGATATATCCGCAGGTTCTGCGTGCAACATTCATCTTGCTTTCATCGGTATTTCCGCAGTTGGGGCAGGTCCAGATAAGCTTACCGTCATCGTTTTCCTTGATTTCTATCTCACCGTCAAATCCGCATTCCTGACAGAAATCGCTCTTGGTGTTTAGCTCTGCATACATAATATTTTCATAAATAAACTGCATTACGGTAAGAACTGCATCAAGGTTGTTCTGCATATCGGGAACTTCAACATAAGAAATTGCACCACCGGGAGAAAGTGCCTGGAATTTAGCCTCAAGAGCCAATTTATCAAATGCATCAATCTCTTCGGTAACGTGAATATGATAGCTGTTAGTGATATAGTTACGGTCGGTAACGCCCTCAACAATACCAAAACGCTTCTGCAAAGCCTTTGCAAACTTATAGGTGGTGCTCTCAAGCGGTGTGCCGTAAAGCGAGTAATCTATGCACTCTTCAGCCTTCCACTTTGCAGTATACTCGTTAAGCCTCTTCATTACATCAAGACCGAATTGCTCGCCCTCTGCCTCGGTAAGCTTTTTGCCGGTTACGGCATAAACGCACTCCCAAAGACCGGCATAGCCGAGTGAAAGCGTTGAATATCCGCCGTGGAGATATTTATCGATAGTCTCGCCCTTATTAAGACGAAGCAAAGCACCATGCTGCCAGAGAATTGGCGCAGCATCAGAAACTGTGCCTGTAAGACGCTCGTGACGGCACTGCAAAGCTCTGTGGCAAAGCTCCATACGCTCATCAAAAATCTGCCAGAATTTTTCCTTGTTTTTACCTGCAGAAAGACCGATATCAACAAGGTTTACGGTAACAACGCCCTGATTGAAACGGCCGTAATACTTCGGCTTGCCGTTTTCATCAACATAAGGAGTCAAGAAACTGCGGCAACCCATACAGGTATAGCAGTGACCCTCACCGTTTTTATCAATCTTATTTTCAAGCATAATCTTTTCCGAAATATAATCGGGAACCATACGCTTTGCAGTACATTTTGCGGCAAGCTTGGTAAGATACCAATACTTTGTTCCTTCGCGGATGTTATCCTCTTCAAGAACATAAATAAGCTTGGGGAATGCAGGGGTAATCCAAACACCCTTTTCATTCTTAACGCCCTGATAACGCTGACGGAGAGTTTCCTCAATAATAAGAGCAAGGTCATACTTCTCCTGCTCACTCTTTGCCTCGTTAAGATACATAAATACAGTAACAAAAGGAGCTTGACCGTTGGTTGTCATAAGGGTAACAACCTGATACTGTATCATCTGGACGCCCTTACGGATTTCTTCCAAAAGACGCTTTTCGGTAATAGCATTTATCTGTTCCTCGGTAACTGCTATTTCTGCCAATTCCTCGCGAACCTCGGCATTTATCTTCTTACGGCTTACATCAACAAACGGAGCCAAATGGGTAAGGCTTATACTCTGACCGCCGTACTGACAGGATGCTACCTGCGCTATAATCTGTGTAGCTATGTTACAAGCGGTTGAGAAGCTGTGCGGCTTTTCAATAAGAGTTCCGCTGATAACCGTTCCGTTCTGAAGCATATCCTCAAGATTTACAAGGTCACAGTTGTTCATATGCTGTGAAAAATAGTCAGCATCGTGGAAGTGAATAATTCCCTGCTCGTGAGCATCAACGATATCCTTCGGCAAAAGTATTCTCTTGGTGATATCCTTACTTACCTCACCTGCCATATAGTCACGCTGAACGCTGTTTACGGTGGGGTTCTTATTGGAATTTTCCTGCTTTACTTCCTCGTTATTGCATTCAATAAGGCTTAAAATCTGCTCATCGGTAGTATTGGACTTACGAACCAATGCACGTGTATAACGATAGGTTATATAGCGGCGCGCCACCTCAAAAGCACGCTGATTCATTATCTGGTCCTCTACCATATCTTGTATTTCTTCCACGCTTAAAGAACGGTTGATGTTTGCGGCAGCGCTTTCAACGTCCTCTGCAATGCGCTTAATCTGAATGGGGGTCATACGTTCACTCGGAACAACACTTTCATTAGCCTTGGTAATAGCTATAACAATTTTATTAGGATCAAAATTGACCTCCGAGCCGCTTCTTTTAATGATTTTCATACTTTTCCACCTCTCAAAATATGCTATTTTTTATTTTATTAAAACACAATATCTTGTGTGAGCAAATATTATTATAACATAACCTTAAAAAAAATCAAGATGGAACTTTACATTTTTGCAAAAAAAGCTTTATTTTGTAAATTTTTGGCGATTTTTACTAATTTTCTGCGGAGTTATTATCGGTTTAAAGCCCTCACCCAAAATTTCGCCTGCTTCGCTCACCGTTACAAAGGCATTTTTATCACATTCGCGTACAATCCTATATATTGTGGATACCTCGTGCGAACGCACAACGCATAAAAGCAGCGTT
>JAZSKL010000086.1:0-5738 GCA_045534855.1 Acutalibacteraceae bacterium | reverse complement strand
TGCTGTTTCGGGAATACCGTTTTCATCAAGGGTAAGAGCAACCACCAAACCACCGTATTTTTTAACAAGCGGAAAAACAGCTTCCATACTTTCTTTCTTACCGTTTACCGAGTTAATCATAGCCTTTCCGTTATAACGGCGAAGAGCTGTTTCCATTGCGGTTATATTTGCAGTATCTATCTGCAACGGCAAATCGGTAACCGATTGCAACTCGCAAACTGCCGTTTTAAGCATTGAAACCTCATCAATATCAGGAAGTCCCACATTAACATCAAGTATATGAACTCCCCTTTCCTGTTGATTAACACCCTCTGACAGAATATAATCAATATCGTTTTCGTATAAAGCCTGCTTAAAGCGCTTTTTACCCGTAGGATTGATACGCTCACCTATAAGTATAGGCTGTTCGCCGAAAACTACGGCATTAGAATATGATGAAACCATAGTTATATTTTTATCCTGTATAGCTTTAGGTTTCATATCCCCTATTTTTTTGTTTAAGGGGCTTATGTATTCAGGTGTTGTACCGCAACATCCGCCTACAACTCGAACGCCCTTTTCAACAGCACTCTTTACCTCTAAAGAAAAATCCTCTGCCGAAACATCAAAAACGGTAGCACCGTCAACTACTTTAGGAATCCCCGCATTAGGCTGTAAAACAACAGGTACACTTGCATATTTTAAAAGCTGTTCTGCAATGGGGATTAACTGCTTTGGGCCCAAAGAGCAGTTTGCGCCTATAACATCAGCGCCCATTCCCTCTAAAAGTGCAACCATAGCTTCGGGTGTTGCACCTGTCATAAGCTTGCCGTCTTCACCGTAAGCGTTTGAAACAATCACCGGTAAATCGCAGTTTTCTTTAACCGCAAGAAGCGCCGCTTTAGTTTCGTAGCTATCATTCATTGTTTCTATAATTACAAGGTCTACACCATATTTTACACCTAATTTTACGGTTTTAGAAAAAATATTAACGGCATCCTCAAAATCTAAATCGCCTAAAGGCTTCAAAAGCTTGCCGCAAGGGCCTATATCAAGAGCTATGAATTTTTCCATTTTTGAAAGAGAATTTTTCATCGCAGTTTTTGCATTTATAACCGCAGCTTTTATTATATCCTCAAGCTCTTCATCATTAAATTTAAGAGAATTTGCACCGAAGGTATTGGTTGTTACAACATTACTGCCGGCGTTAAAATAATCGGTATGAATTTCCGTAATAACCTCCGGATGCGTAATATTCCAGCGTTCAGGCAGTTCTCCTGCAGAAAGACCTTTTTTCTGCAAAATGGTACCCATACCTCCGTCAAGACAAACTATATTTTCCTTTAAAAATTCTCTGAAGTTCATAATGCACCTCTGTATTCGCAGTCTTTTTTACCGCAAAGCCTGCATTTATCCTCTCTATTTATAGCATCTGATACTACAGCAAAAGCCGTTACCGATTTTGACGGCGACATCACAAGACTGCCGTTAAGCGAAACACCAATATATTTATCGCAATCAAGCACCGAAAAAATATCCCTTTGCACCTCAAGCGGTAAATCGCCGTAACCGGGGCTGAAACGCTTTATGCAAGAATTATTACAAGCGCTTAAATCATTGCAAAAAGCATTACAAAGCGCTTCTATCCGCTCTGCACCTATTGCCTGAAGCATCAATGCTTTTGACGGTGAAATACGGGAATATTTTGCTATAAGGCGGTCTATGCCAACACCAACCGTTGCCGCAAAAACAGTAACATTTTCGCGCCCTTTTAAAAATTCTGCAAGATTTTTGGATTGTACCGAAAAATCTTTAAAGTCACATAAATTGCCCTTAATACATACTGAAAAATCGCGGTAACAAGCTTTATAGGTTAAAACCTTCCTAACTTCATCCATACAGGTATTTAAAAGTTCTTCGGTTTCTTTATCGGCAGATTTACAACCTGAATACCGTAGTATTTCCTTAATATCAAACGGTGGTTCAGCATAGCTTTTAAACAGTGTAATATTACTCATTTTCCTAAAATATCAGAAAGATTTGATTGTATCTTCTTTGCTACATCAGGCTTGTTCATTGAATACACGTGAACATTTGTAATACCGTTAGCATAAAGGTCAATTATCTGGTCGGTAGCATAAACTATACCTGCCTGCTTCATAGCCGCCGCATCCCCGCCGAATTTATCTACAAGGCTTTTAAATCTCTGCGGCATAAACGAACCTGAAAGCTTTATTGCACGCTCTACCTGATTAGCATTTGTAATAGGCATAACACCCGGTATTACGGGAACAGTTATCCCTGCCTCACGTATTTTATATAAGAAATTATAAAGCAGATTATTATCAAAAAACATCTGGGTTGTTAAGAAATCACAGCCTGCACTTACCTTTTCTTTAAGGTATTTAATATCCTCATTCTGCGTTGTGCTTTCGGGGTGTATTTCGGGATAGCATGCACCGCCTATGCAAAAATCCTCATTTGCGCTTTTGAGCTCATAAATCAAATCAATTGCGTGCTTATAATCCCAATTACTTCTATCTGCATTTTCAAGATGCGAAGGAATATCTCCCCTTAAAGCCATTATGTTTTCAATTCCTGCCGCTTTAATTTCAGCAATTTTTTGCTTTACAGTTTCCTTGGTTGATGAAACGCAGGTAAGATGTGCAAGGGTTGGCACACCGTAAAGTTTTTTTATATTTTGGGCTATGTCGAGGGTATATTTACTTGTACCGCCTCCTGCACCGTATGTAACACTCATAAAAGCAGGAGAAAGCTTTGCGATTTCCTCGGTTGCATTTTTAACGCTTTCAAAACCGCTTTCTGTTTTAGGAGGAAAAACCTCAAACGAAAGTGACAAAGTGTTTTTTGTAATTAAATCAATAATCTTCATATAAACCGCCCCTAAAGCCGTAAAATCAAAATATATCTCTGTTTTTTATTATCTCATATTTAAACTGCAAAGTCTACAATTTTTTTAAAAGAAAATACGGCAAGGATTTTTCCTTGCCGTACATATCAAAAAATGAAAATTAAAAACCGTGCTGTGAAAGCCACTCGTTTACCTTACCCTGCGCAATTCTCTTTATGTTTTCCTCGGGATAAACAGAATCGGCACCGCCGTTAACATAAATAAAATACTTACCCTCAGCGGTTTTGTAAAGACTTTCTTCATAACCTGCAGCATCACCAAACTGACCGTTTGTGTACTTTGCAACAAGCTCTGCATTTTCGGTATCATACTCAACCTTACAAATTATCTTTTTCACGCCGAAAACCTCCTTTGCAAATTTAATATAAAACATAAATCACTAACAATTTACAACTAATATTATACTATAAAAAAGCCTATCAATCAATTGTATGAATAACCAAAATTTCAGCTTATAAGAAAATAGGATTTGTCCAAGCTTTTTTGCCGTCCTTATCAACTATGCTTATTCTTACATAATCGTAACCGCCTGCCCAGAAGTTTTCAATATCAAACTCTGCGTGAGTAATATTACCCTCTTCGTCCTTCGTTACTCTGTTTGGATGCATATCACTGTGAAGCCTTACCTTTGCAACGGGAGAACAGTCAATACAAGCCTTTCCGTCCTCAACATAAAAATCATATATCATAGGACCACAGGAGGAATAAAACTCACCGTTTTTAAGCGCCTTGAGAATAGAATTTATATTCTTATCTGCCTTTACCATTACCCAACCTTTGCAAAGATAAGCATAAGAGTGAGCATCGTCTGTGGCAACACCGTAGATAAGCTTACCCTGACCTAAAATTTCATCCCAATATGCGGCATCCGTATCACAGTCACATCCTATTGCACTGCCGCTGTTCCATATTTCCATTGCAAAATTACCCTTTTGGGTTTCAAAATATTTTGCGCTGGTATTGCTCCACTCGGGATGGCAAAGAATGGTTAAATTATTCTTGTTGTGTACATCATCAAGGAACGGCTGATACTCCTCGGAATTCGGAGCATATCCCCACTCAAACTTTTGGTCGTGCTCAAAACCGTTACCGTCCTCTTTTGAAGGACCTAAACAAACGGTATGATAGCAACGGAAGCCATTGCCCTTTACAAGGTCATTTCCGTATTCCATTCCAGGAATTACCAAAACGCCTGTTTCGGGAGCAAACTGAACAAGATTATATATCTGATGGTCGGTAATGGCCATAAAGTCATATCCTTGCTCTTTAGCATAAATCAAGGTTTCATCAGGGGTAAGATTACCGTCCGAACGGGTTGTATGACAGTGAAGTCCGCCCTTTAAAAACTTCTTATCTTTATCGGAAAAAGCCTGCTGTCTTTTCATAAAAATATCCCCTTAAAACAAAAGAGTGATTATTGAATGAGGTTTTAAAATATTTTTAGTGCAACCGCAGTTATAACGCAAGGTGGCATACAATTCAACATCGGCAGTATTTATAATTACGCAAACCTTACTGCCGTCAGGATTTTCAAAAGCGCAGGTATAAAGCTGTCTATGATGCTTGGTTGTAGCAATTCTCTTTGCGCCGCGCATTACATACTTCGAAAAATGACCTATGTAATAGTATATAGGTGTAACAACCAATTCTTCCTTTTCGGTATCGTAAAGAATAGGTGCATAGCATCCGTCTTCTTTGTTTTCACGAAGCTCGCCCTCGGTTTTTGCGGTTCTGTTATGGTAAGGTCCGCCGTTCTGGTCAAGCATTAAATTCCAATCGCAGGAAGCCGATTCAAAGTTATTGAAATTTTCGCAGATTTCAATACCGTAACGCTCTGCAAGGTCGTTCACATCATCGGTAATTGCACCGCAGAACTCACCGCAAACAAGCGGCTTTTTAAGCTGTTCGTGAACAAGACGAAGTCCCTCAAAATGATCGCCCGAGTACCAATGGTAAGCAACCGCCCATACTCTTTCGTTAACCTTTTCGTTGCTTAAAATTTTCTTTGCGCGATCATAAACACATTCCTTGTTATGATCCCAAATCATAATCTTAATATCGGAAAGACCTTCTTCATCCAAAGCGGAAATGAGATATTTTTCTATAAACTCTGCCTCATCCTCGGGTGAATAATTACAGCTTTCCCAAGTCTGCTTTGCGTTCGGCTCATTTTGAATGGTAATGGCGCTTATTTTAACGCCCTCTTGAGCCATCGCCTTAATATATTTTGCGTAATAATGCGCCCAAACCGACTTATACTCCTCTAAAAGCTTTCCGCCGTGAAGCATATCGTTATTGTCTTTCATATAAGCAGGTGGACTCCAAGGGGATGCAAATAACACGATTTCTTCCTTACAATAAGCAAGTGCATCCTTTAAAAAAGGCAATATGTACTTCTTCTCACGCTCTAAATTAAAGCTTTCAAGAGTTTTATCGCCATCCTCAACAGAGGAATAGATGCTTATGGAAAAATCGCATGAATTTATATGGGTTCTGCCGAAGTTATAGGCAATTCCCTTTTCGCGGTCAAAATAAAGTTCTAAAAATTTCTTTTTGTTTTCTTCATTTAAAAGTGAATAAAGATAAGCCGCCGACTCGGTAAAAGCTCCGCCGAAGCCTAAAACATCCTGATAAACAACATCATCAAAAACATTTACTATTCCCCATTCGGTATTTGAGGGGAAATTGTTCCCCTCAAACTCTTCTTCTTTGAAAAATATACCTTCTAATGGAGTGGTTTCTATCTTTTTAACAGTAAAATTTTCAAGCATAGTAAGTACCTCTGTATTTAAAACATTCTTTCTGCTAATTTCTTTTTAAGATTTAC
>JAZSKL010000132.1:0-8676 GCA_045534855.1 Acutalibacteraceae bacterium | reverse complement strand
ATTATGGATGAGAAAATCGCTATAATGGATACTGTGGATATTGCCTTTACCCATGAGTGGCTTGACAATATTCAGAATACAATAGGTGATAAAACACCCGATTATCTTATAATTCAGCATATGGAGCCTGACCATTCGGCTAATATTATGAATTTTATTAAGATTTATAAGGATACTAAAGTTGTAGCGTCTCAAAAGGCTTTTTCTATGATGAAAAACTTCTTCGCTACGGATTTTACCGATAACCGTATGGTTATTAGCGAGGGGGATAGCCTTTGTCTTGGTAAGCATACCTTGAATTTTGTTGCTGCACCTATGGTTCATTGGCCGGAGGTTATGGTTACCTATGACAGTACAGATAAAGTTTTGTTTTCAGCAGACGGCTTTGGAAAATTCGGAGCTTTGGATGTTGAAGAAGATTGGTCAGATGAGGCAAGGCGTTATTATATAGGCATTGTCGGTAAATACGGTACTCAGGTGCAATCACTTCTTAAAAAGGCGGCAGGTCTTGATATAGAGGTAATTTGCCCATTACACGGTCCTGTTCTCAAAGAAAATCTCGGCTATTATTTAGGTCTTTATAATACGTGGTCAAGCTATGAGGCGGAGGAGGATGGCATAGTAATTGCTTATACCTCGGTTTACGGTAATACTAAAAAGGCGGTTATGCTTCTTGCAGAAAAGCTTGAGGAAAACGGTTGCCCGAATGTTATTGTGAATGACCTCGCCCGTTGCGATATGTCAAAGGCGGTTTCGGATGCTTTCCGTTACAGTAAATTGGTTTTGGCAACTACTACCTATAATGCAGAAATCTTCCCGTTTATGCGTGAATTTATAAATCACCTTACCGAGAGGAATTTTGGTGGCAGAACGGTTGCTTTTATAGAAAACGGAAGCTGGGCACCGCTTGCGGCAAAAATTATGAAGGCAAGCTTTGAAAAGAGTAAGAATTTAAATTATGCCGAAACAACGGTAAAAATACTTTCATCACTTAATGAAGAGAGTATCGCACAGCTTAATGAGCTTGCGAATGAACTTTGTAAGGATTATCTTGCAAAGCAGGATTCTACCGCAAACAAAAACGACCTTACGGCACTTTTCAATATAGGCTACGGTCTTTATGTAATAACCTCTAATGACGGTAAAAAGGATAACGGTCTTATTGTAAATACCGTAACGCAGGTTACTAATACACCAAACCGTATAGCTGTTACGATAAATAAAGAAAATTATTCGCATCATATTATTAAGCAGACAGGTAAAATGAATATTAACTGCTTAACTGTTGATGCTCCGTTTGCGGTGTTTGAAAAATTCGGATTTATAAGCGGAAGAAATGTTGCTAAATTCGCCGAGTGTGAGCCGCTTCGTTCGGATAACGGACTTGTATTTTTGCCTAAATATATTAACTCGTTTATGTCACTCAAGGTAGAGCAGTATATTGACCTTGATACTCACGGTATGTTTATCTGCTCGGTTACCGAGTCGCGAGTTATTTCGGATAGAGAAACCATGACATATACCTACTACCAGAACAACGTAAAGCCGAAGCCGCAAACAGACGGTAAAAAGGGTTATGTATGTAAGGTGTGCGGTTATGTTTATGAGGGTGAAAATCTGCCCGAAGACTTTATTTGTCCTCTTTGCAAGCACGGCGCTGCCGACTTTGAAGAAATAAAATAATCTTTTATAGGAGGTATTTTTATGAAGGAAAACAGATTCTATATTTGTGAACACTGCGGAAATATCGTTGGTATGATAAATGATGCAGGCGTTCCGCTTGTATGCTGCGGTCAGAAAATGACTAAGATGGAACCGGGAACGGTTGAAGCAAGTCTCGAAAAGCATATCCCGAAGGTTAGCGTTGAGGGAGATAAGGTAAAGGTTTTGGTTGGTGAGGTTGCCCATCCTATGACCGCGGAACACAGTATTGTCTGGGTTTATTTGCAGACCGACCGCGGAGGTCAGCGTAAAAATTTGGCGGTAGACAGTGAGCCGGTTGTGGAATTTGCTCTTGCAGATGAAAAACCGCTTGCAGTTTATGCTTATTGCAATCTTCACGGTCTTTGGAAAACAGAAATTTAAAAAAGGAAGTATATTAAAATGGATAAAAAAGTACATGAATTATTAAATCAACAGATAAACAAAGAGTTATTTTCGGCATATCTTTACCTTGATTTTTCAAATTATTTCAAGGCAAGGGGACTTGATGGTTTTGCAAATTGGTATATGATACAAGCACAGGAGGAAAGAGATCATGCAATGCTTTTCTATACCTATTTGCAAAACGAAAATCAGGTTGTAACACTTGATGCAATTGCAAAGCCTGATAAGGTTTTAGACAGCGATATGACGGTATTAAAGGTAGGTCTTGAGCATGAGGAATATGTAACCAGCCTTATAAATGATATTTACGGCGCGGCTTACGATGTAAGAGATTTCCGTACAATGCAGTTCCTTGATTGGTTTGTTAAAGAACAGGGCGAGGAAGAAACCAACGCTAACGACCTGATTTCTAAAATGGAGCTTTTCGGAAGCGACCCCAAGGGACTTTATATGCTCAATCAGGAGCTTGGTGCGCGTGTATACAGTGCTCCGTCATTAGTGCTTTGATTTTTTGGAGGTAAAAGAAAATGAAATATATATGCGATGTTTGCGGATGGGAATACGATGAGGCTGTAGGCGATCCCGATAACGGTATTGCCGCAGGAACAAAATTTGAGGATCTTCCCGAAGATTTTGCCTGCCCACTTTGCGGAGTAGGTAAGGATAGCTTCAGCGAAGCTTGATTTTGTAAAATTTAAAAAAATAAGACTGTTGCGTTATGCAACAGTCTTATTTTTATGTTGATTTAATTGAGATTAACCCTCAGAGATAGCCTCAACAGGGCAGCCTGCAGCACAAGCACCGCAATCGCAGCACTTATCAGCATCGATCTCATAGCGCTCAGCGCCTTCAACGATAGCATCACAAGGACAACCTGCAGCGCAAGCACCGCAGCTTATACAAGCGTCAGAAATAACATAAGCCATTTTAAAACACACCTCCAGAGTGATATTTAAAAGATTTCGTAAAACAAAATCTCAAATCCAATAAAAGGATAGCGAATAACGCCTTAACTATTGTAACATATTTAAAAGAAATTTCAAGTGGTAAATTTACATCTCATCACTTTTTTCGACATTATCCTCTTTTGAAGGCTTTTTGAAAGGCTTCTTATCGGAGTGAATACGCTTAACATTGTCGCGGTGGTACTTAACGGGTGCGGCTTCGCTGTCATTAAGACGAACAAACAAATTACCCGAAACCAGATTCACCTCGGTAACTGTTCCTATGCCGTCAGGTGTTTTAACGGTTGAGCCGACTGATGGGGTGAGGGAATTGAGATATTCATAAGAATCCTGCTCGTACTGTAAGCAACACATAAGTCTGCCGCAACTTCCTGAAATTTTGGTAGGATTCAAGGAAAGACCCTGAACCTTTGCCATTTTTATTGAAACAGGCACAAATGAGTCTAAAAACTGCTTACAACAATAAGGTCTGCCGCAAATTCCTATACCGCCAACCATTCTTGCCTCATCTCTAACGCCGATTTGGCGTAATTCGATACGGGTATGGAAATGTGCCGCAAGAAGTCTTACAAGCTCGCGAAAATCCACTCTGCCGTCTGCTGTGAAGAAAAATGTTATTTTATCCCGTTCAAAAGAGTATTCAACGCGGGTCATCTTCATTTCAAGACCTAATTCCGCAACCTTTTCCTCGCAGATTACAAGAGCGGTTTTTTCGAGCTCGTGGTTTTCTTTTTCCTTTTGAAAGTCTGCTTCGTTTGCTTTTCGCATTACTATTTGAAGCTGACCTACTATTTCGCTTTCGTCAACCGAGTGGTTGGAATCACTTACTGTTCCGAGAGCTAAACCGTTTGCAGTTCTAACTACAACGCGCTCACCGCTTTTATAAGTTTTTCCTTCGGGTGAAAAATAGTATTTGCGACCGTTGTCGCTGAATTTTACAGTAATAATTTCTGTCATTTAAAAATATTCTCCTATCCTCGCTTATCAGCGGTACTCTTACAAACAAGAGCGCCGAATAAAAGCGACAGATTTATATTTGTTTTAAGAAGTTTTTCATATTCGCAAAGCCTTGTATAAAGCTTATTTAAAACCCTTGCACGTGCGGTATTGTTTCGGTTTACCCTAAGCATAACCGCAGTTTCTTTCTTTAATGCCGCAAAAAGACGGTCGGTAGCAACGCGGTCCTTCTCAAATGGAAACAGAAGTTTTAATTGTTCGTATTCCCGCCCTGCAAATAAAAGCTCCAAAAAGCGTTTTGCAACATCTGAAGTTTCATCCTTGCTTTCTTTAGAAAAAAGCGAAATTGCCGCACCGATATTGTTGCCGGTTTGCTCCAAAGCATCATTTAATGCACTCTCATCAGCTTGAACTCTTTGCTTTAGAAGATCTAAAGCCTCACTCTTTGAAGGAGGGGAAAGAGTAAGAACAGTACAGCGTGAAATGATGGTATCAAGCAACGTGGTGCGAGAGAGAGAAAGAAGTATAAACAAAACTCCCTTTGGCGGCTCTTCTAAAACCTTTAAAAGAGCGTTTTGTGCGCGTTCATCCATACTTTCGCAATTCTCTAAAATAAAGACGCGCTTTGCCGATATATGAGGCTTTATAAACGCTTTTGACCTTATTTCTCTTATTGCATCAACCGAAAGGCTCTTTTTGCCCTGCTGTGGAGAAGCAATAACGAAATCGGGATGCGTACCTACATCGAACAGATGACAGCCGTTACAACTGTCACAAGGGCTGTTTTCGTTAAGACACAGAGAGGCTTTTGCCAAAAAGTTAGCCAAGGTGTGCTTTCCAAGTCCCTTATCGCCCTCTATTAAAATGGCGTGCGGCAAACGGTCGGTCTGTATTGCTGAAAGTAGGGTATCACGCAGTTTTTCATTACCGACAAGCGGAAAAATCATAAAACGTAACCAACCTTTTTCATTGCTTTAAAATAGGTTTTTCTTGCAATTCTTTCGGCGTTTTCTGCGCCCTGTCTGTAAAGCTGTTCGAGATATGCTTTATCGGAAATGATGCGGTCATATTCAGCTTTTACGGGATTTAATGCATCAGCAACAGCTTCACCAACGGCAAGCTTAAATTCACCGTAGCCCTTGCCCTCAAACTCGCGTTCGATTTCATCGGCGGTTTTTTCGGTAACAGCACTGTAAATACCTATAAGGTTACTTACACCCGGCTTATCCTCGGCTACCTTAACGCAAGCATCACTATCGGTTACGGCGCGCTTGAATTTGCGGATAATATCATCACGGCTATCAAGCATACCAACGAACGAATTTACATTTTCATCCGATTTGGACATTTTTTTAGCAGGGTCTTGCAAGGACATAACTCTGGCACCTGTTTTAGGAATATATGCCTCGGGAACGGTGAAAACATCGCCGTAAATACCGTTGAAACGGCAGGCAATATCACGCGCAATTTCAAGATGCTGCTTCTGGTCGGCACCAACCGGCACAAAATCAGGCTTGTAAAGAAGAATATCAGCCGCCATAAGTACGGGATAGGTGAAAAGACCGGCGTTTACATTATCGGCATGCTTTGCCGATTTATCCTTGAGCTGTGTCATACGTGAAAGGTCACCGAAGTGCGTGTAGCAAGAAAGTAACCAAGAAAGCTGAGCATGTTCGGGAACATGAGACTGAATAAACATTATTGATTTTTGAGGGTCTAATCCCAAAGCTAAAAGCAAGGCGAACATTGAATAAATGTTTTTGCGAAGCTGTGCGCTTTCCTGACGAACAGTTATTGCGTGAAGGTCAGCAACGGCATAAATACATTCAAATTCATCCTGCATATTTTTCCAGTTTTTAAGCGCTCCGAGATAGTTTCCCAAGGTGGGTGTTCCTGTTGGCTGAATACAGCTTAAAACTCTTTTTTTAGGTGTAGCTTCTATAATTTCCGGCATTATTATCGTTCCTTTCGGAGAAAAATCTAATTTATCAATCTATTCTATCATATTTATTTCAAAATTACAACGGCAGTTTTTACTAAATACTAATATTTGTTAAAAAAATTGTCGAAATTTCGGTTGCAGTAAGGGTATAAGATGTGTTACAATATACTGTAATTCTTTTTGGAGCGTAATATATGAATTTTTTAAAAAAACTCAACGGCAATAAAATTATAGTTATATTGTGTGCGGTTTTGGGTGTAATCCTTGCCGTAACAACTGCGTTTTTAACGCTTAAAGGTATTAAAACAGCGGATAAAGAAAATAATATATCAAGCGGTGTAATATCCAATTCATCCGTTTCTTCTGCTGTTTCAGAAGAACAGTCAGAAATTGCTTCGGATGATTCTTCTGAAACTTCGTCACAGCCTGTAATTGCTGAAGTCGGTGTTGTTATGAGTAATCCTTTAAAGAAAACCGTAACCGTTACCGAACCGCAGTTTACCTTTGTTGGAAGCTGTGACCCCGAAAAAGAGTTGAAAATAGGGGATACTGTTATAGAATCTGATGAAAACGGAGCTTTTTCTTATACTGCGGAGCTTAAAGTAGGCGCTAATAAATTTGTATTTGAGCATAAGGGTAAAAAATACACATATACGGTAAATTACCGCTATATAGTTATAAATGCATATCATCCGTCTGCGGCGTTTAATATTACGAGCGGAACAACCTTTGCCGCAACAGTAAACGCAAGGGCAGGTTCTCAAAATGTTACCGCAACCTTCAACGGGGTTACAATAAACCTTGTTCGTTCGCCTGCGGGAGACAGTATGCAGCCTGATGAATTTTGTGATTTTTCTGCTAATTTCACATTGCCTGAAAGTGGTTTGCATAATAAAAATTTAGGGGCTATTGTTTACAGTGCAACCTTTAACGGAATAACCGAAACATTCAAATCGGGTAATATAACCTGTAAAGACCCGATGATTGCCGAGGTTGTTGCCGAAAGTGCAGAAACATTTAACGGCAACACACGCGATAACGATACAAGACCTACAAATAACTATCTGCCTAAAGGTACAGTTGATTATGTAACGGGTTCTTTTAGCGCAATGGACGGAAAGTATAATAATAATTTTCTTGTTTTACAGTGCGGACGCCGTATATATTCCGATATGCCTATAACACCGGGTACTTCAAGGGTTCAGGTTTCTAAAACCTATGTTGGTAAACTACCAGACCATAACGAAATAAATGTTTCCTCTGTTACAAGGGACGCAAGGCGTACCTATGTTACTCTTGATGTTCTTTGGAAAGCACCGTTTTTACTGGATATGAAACCGCAAAGCTATACTAATCCCTCAAATCAGGATTATACCGTAAGCGCGGTTACAATTCAGTATATTGAAATAAATTTCTGTTATGCTACAGTGTTTAACGGTTCGTTTGATTTTTCCAATGACCCGATTTTCAGCCATGCCGATATATTTGTTCAAAACGGTAATTATTCTGCAAGGCTTTATTTAAGAAAACAGGGCGGTTTTTACGGTTGGGATAGCTATTATAACTCGAACGGACAACTTGTATTTTCGTTTTTGCATCCTCTGAAAGCTACAGCCGGTACAAACGAATATGGTGTTGACCTTACGGGTATGAGAATACTCGTAGATGCAGGTCACGGCGGTTTTGACCCCGGTGCCGAGGGATATAATAAGGTTAAGGAATCCGAAAGAAATTTGAGTCTTGCTTTTAAAATAAAAGCAGAGCTTGAAAAAACGGGTGCTACCGTTATTATGACAAGAACAAGCGATGTTGCGGTTCAATCGCCCGACCGAGTGAAAAAATTCCGAGAAGAAAAGGTCGATTTTTGCGTGTCGGTGCATCACGATTCGACAACATCTTCTTCGGTTAACGGCTTCGGTTCTTATTATACAACGCCGTTTTCACAGCCTGCCGCCAAGCTGATTTTTAATCAAACTATGGCAACGGGTATTTATAATACAACAAGCAAGAGAAATCTTCTTGCTTGGCATTATTTCTATATGTCAAGAATGACATACTGCCCGACCGTTTTAACCGAAAACGGTTATATGAAGGGTGACAGCGCAAGTATTACAAGTGAGGCGCTTAATATTGAAAAAGCAAAGGCTATAACGCGCGGTATAACGCAATATTTTATGTCGGTTTCCTCTTGAATTTACTTGACGAAATAAAATTTAAGTGTATACTTTAATTACAGAGATATGTTGGAGGTATAATTATGAGTAATTATAAAATAGAAACAAAATGTGTTCAGAGCGGTTATACACCCGGAAACGGTGAACCGAGAGAAATTCCGATTATTCAAAGCACTACTTTTAAATACGGTACAAGCGAGGATATGGGTAAACTCTTTGATTTAGAGGCGAGCGGATATTTTTATACACGTTTGCAGAATCCTACAAATGACCATGTTGCCGCAAAGATATGTGATATGGAGGGCGGTACAGCCGCTATGCTTACCGGCTCCGGCCAGGCGGCAAACTTCTACGCAATGTTCAACATCGCCTCCTGCGGCGACCATATCGTGGCGTCCTCTGCCATTTACGGCGGCACGTTCAACCTGATCTCCGTGACTATGAAGCGCATGGGCATCGAAGCCACCTTTGTGAGCCCCGATGCTACCTATGAGGAGATCTGCGCCGCCATCCAGCCCAACACCAAGCTGGT
>JAZSKL010000043.1:0-11604 GCA_045534855.1 Acutalibacteraceae bacterium | reverse complement strand
GGCAGAGGATGCAACCTATTATACCCTGTTAAGCGGTGACGGAATAACCGTTTCGGGAGTAAATACCGTAAACGATGAGCAGATGGATATAATAGTTTATTATTCGTATTATAGGAAGTAAGTTTTGTAGGGTTTGGCGCTTGCGAAAACCGTTGATTTATTAAATAATTTTTACGGGATGTCAAAAATTGCTGTCCCTTACAATCGAAAAAACTAAAAGGCAATAGAAGCGAAAAAAGCTTCTATTGCCTTTTAAATTTATACCTTAATTGTAAACTCAAAATCTATCTTCTTATCATCAAAGCGGTATTTCTCCTGCAAATCGGGCCCGCAGGAAGAGGAGCCGATACCCGATGACTTATAATCTATACGAAGATGTGTATTGCCGTCTTTTATGAGTTCATCGGTATGGTTTGCGGCTTCTATTACCTTACTGCTGTGAGATAAAACGCAGATTTCCATAGTGTTTTTCGGTGTGAACGAAAGTCCGTTTTCAAAGCATAGGCGCTTAACATCGGTATGATTACCGTGTTCTTGCGGACGCACATAATTCACATACTCACAATCCGCCGAGCTTTTATGCCAGTTGACGGTGGTGTGGTGCATCATATCGCGGTAGTTTTGAAGAGGTCCGTTGCCGTAATATGTAAACTTGCTGTTTTCTTCTTGTAATGTAAATTCAAAGCCGAGTCGCGGCAGCCAGAATGTGTTTTGCCTGATATCGCCGTTAAGATTCAGCTTAATACTGCCGTCCCCAAAAAATTCATAGGTTAAGGTATAGCGGAAGAACGGTTGTCTCGAAATTCCTGCAAGACCGCCCTTTACGATAACAGTATTTCCTGAAACCTGTGCTTCGTAAATATTGTTAAAGGTGCAGTCGAGGTTTTCTCCCTGCCAGATATTAACGAAGTTCCACTTTGCGCGCATACGTTCGTCATTATCGGTTATCGGTCGGTTGCAGGAAATTTTTACGCTTTCCGCCAAAAGCTCTTTTCCGTTTTTAATAACGGAAGTGAGCATACCTGTTTGTTTTGAAAGGGTGTAGCTAAAGCCGTTACCGTTTACCCTTACAAAAAACTCTTCATCGGCAACATTTATAGGTTCGGCTGTCACGGTTTTCGGTATTATGTCAACCGGTATAGCCTCCTGCAAAAATCCGATTTCGTAGTCCTCACTGTCAAACATACGAACCGTAGCAAAAAGACCTAATTCGCACTGCTTTGGCAGCGGTTCGGTTATTTCTATGGTGAAGCTTTGGTGAGGTGCGGTTTCGGGGAAAATATTGCGTTTTTCCAAAACAATTCCGTCACACTCTAAAGTGTATTCAAAACGGTAGCCCTCAAAGCAGGTGTGGTCAAAATGGTTTGTAACGGTGATTTCACCGTTATGATAGGCTATACGCATCGGTGCATAAGCATTTTTGATTTCTATTGTACCCGGTTTAAAGGAACGGTCGGAAAACAGCATACCGTCACAGCAGAAGTTGCCATCATGGGTAAGCTCGCCTGCAAAATCGCCGCCGTACTTCTGAACACCGTCAACAATAACGGTGTGGTCTGCCCATTCCCAGATACATCCGCCCAAAAACTTTTTGTGGCTGTAGAAAAGTTCCCAATAATCCCAAACGTCACCGGGGCCGTTTCCCATAGCGTGAGAGTATTCGCACAAAAGGAACGGTTGGTTTGTGGTATCGTTTTCGAGTACCTCGTTGAGCCTTGGGAAGCTGTAATACATTCCCGAGCGCACGCTGTTAAATTCGTGCTTACCTGCACTCGAAGCATTTTCGCACATCCTTAAAGCCTTGGGGTCGCGCTCCATCATCCATTTAAGCATTGCGGTGTGGTTAGGGCCGTAACCGCTTTCGTTTCCTGTTGACCAGAATACTATTGAAGGATGATACTTATCGCGCTCATAGGCACGCTCCATTCGTTCAACAAATTCTTTTTCCCAAATCGGCACTACGCAGGGCCAATCACCGTTTTCAACGTCATACACGTGCGAAACCGAAGCGAACCGCCTTACAAAGCCGTGTGTTTCAAGGTCGGTTTCAAGAATTACATAAAAACCCAATTCATCGCAGTAATCAAGAAAACGCGGTGACGGCGGATAGTGCGAGGTGCGGATGGTGTTAATATTGAGCTTTTTCATAAGCTCAAGGTCGCGTATAATTTCCTCATCGGTCATACACCAGCCGTTTTTAGGATGCGTATCGTGGTGATTAACGCCGCGCATTTTTATAGGGCTTCCGTTTACCAAAAGCTCGCTGTCCTCATTTATTGTAAACTCTCGAAGTCCTGCATTGCGGGATATAATCTCGCCCTCTGCCTCAAAAACAACGGTGTAAAGGTAGGGCGTTTCGGCTGTCCAGAAATTAGGATTGTTTACGGCAAATTTAACCTCACCGCTTTGGGTTTCGGCGGTGTGTAAAAGCTCGTCCTTGTCAAAAAGGCTGATTTTGCAACTGCGGTCTGCCTTAATGGTGAATTCGTTACCGCATGAGCTGATTTCAAAATCTTTTATATGATTTTTAGGTCTCGAAAGCAGATAAATATCACGAAAAATGCCGTTATAACGGAAATGGTCTTGGTCTTCAAGGTAGCTTCCGCAACACCATTTACGAACCATTATACGAAGAGTATTTTTGCCCTTATTTACATAGTCGCTTATATCAAACTCAGCTTCAAAATGGCTTCCTTGCGTAAAGCCTACATATTTTCCGTTTACATATATTTCGGTCTCGGAGGAAACGCCCTCCATAACGAGATAGGTGTTTTTCTCGCAATCAAAAATCTCAATTTCGCGCTCATAAACTCCAAGAGGATTGATGTTGGGAACATAAGGCGGATCGCAAGGAATAGGATAGTTCACATTGCAGTAATTAGGGTTTTCATAGCCCTGCAACTGCCAACAGGATGGAACGGGAATACTATCCCATTTTTGAGGCTCGGTAAACATATCTCCATTTTCGAAAAATGCAAATTTCCATTCGCCGTTGAGCAAAATGTATTCTGCGCTGCCAGTAGGTATATAGTAGCTTCGCGCCTTCAGACGGTTTTCACTTGTTTTTTGAGGATTTTCATAAAATCTCATATTATCACTGCCTTTGTTAGCTGAAATTAAAATAAAATCGGCTGTTTTATATTTTGTTATAAAAGCTTTATTTGATTGAACCGTTTAAAAGATTGTTGTGATTCTGTTTGAAGTCTTCGGGTTTAAAGGATGAGGTTTTTCCAACTTCATAATTCCAAGTACCGCTGTAATTAACCTCTTCCAAAGCCGCCATTATGTCCTGCCAACGGTTTTTGCCGAGTCCGGGCATAAGATGGCGCTCGTCTACAAAATCATAATCGGATATATGAAGTGTGATAATTTTTCCGGCAAGATTTTTAATAAGGGTTATGTTATCCTCTTTAAGCGAATGATTGGCATCAAAGCAGGCAAAGGCTTCGGGGATAGCCTCAAGTATTTTAAGCATATCGTGAGAATCTCTTCCGATACAGGTTCTCGGCAGGTTTTCAACCGCCATTTTCATACCGTTTTGAGAGATGATTTTCTGCAAAGCACGAAGGCTTTCTATTGAGTATTTAAGATGCTCGGGACGGTTTTCTTCGCGGTATGGCTCACCGCTTGGATGAATAACCGCAATTTCTATTCCGCTTTTTGCCGCAGCTTCAACAAGAGGCTTCTGAACCTCTAAAAAACGCGCGCGTACAGAAGCATCAAAATTCGCAGGGTCAATTTCTCCAAAAGGCGAAAAGGGAAGATGTATTGAACGGATTGTAACGCCGTTTTCCTTTGCTGAATTAAAAATCTCATCGGCTTTTTGTGTGTAGCCGTCATAAATTTTGTAATCGCCGGCAGAAAGCTCAATAAAATTTATTCCTGCTTTTGAGTAATCCGCCATAAGCTCTGGCGAGAAGTAGTTTGCGTTTATTGCAACACTTGTTTGCCAGTCATTTCTGTTTGTCATAAAATCAACTCCCAAATATTAGTTTTTGGTATATTTATGCTTTCATTTTAGCAAGTTACAATACACTTTGCAACAGTTAAATTTTTTAACTTAATACCGATTATTTTTTTAAGTTAACATCGCCGGTTTTTATGTTTGAAGTTAACGATACAGCGTTCTCGCTTTGTTGAATTTCAACAAAGATATATTCGCATTATTGACACAACGCTAACAATTGTAATATAATTTATCTGTAAATACGCTATTTTTAATTTGGAGGAGTATATATGAAGATTAAGAGCTTTAAAGGGCTTGTAAGCCTTTGTTTATCGATGCTTGTTTTGTTTGCGGCGATTCCGTTAAACGGTGTATTTTCGGTTTTTGCTGAGGGTATACAGCTTACATCAAGCTGCTCGTTTACATATGCATTTGATAACGCTGAATCGGGTTCGGCAGAGGGCGTTTTGAGCTTTGATTTCGGTGATTTATCAAAGGATAATGTTAGTTCGCTTAAATATTATTGGGTTGATGAAAACGGCAGTAAGCTTTCTTCTTACAGCCATATTATAGAGTTTGGTTCGGCTTATGTTCCGGAGCACAGCACTACCGCTACCCATAATTCAATAGCAAATGCCGTTTCGGGTTATACCTTTTTAAACGGTACGGTTATACCGTTTGGCGCAAGGGGCATTATTGCAGAGCTTGTAATTTCCAAAAACGGTGAAACGGTTACCGAAACCGTAAAGAACGGTAAATATATTGTTGAAGCACAAAATTATACATCTTTGCCGAGCGTTAAGCTCCAAACGGTTGATTATACAACCGATATAGGCGGTAATGAGCTTTATCAGCTTATGTATTTTGCAGATTTTCATAGCTATTACGGTTGGGCGGATACCGACCCCACGGTGGATTATACTAACTCCTCAACCACCTTTGTAAACGCAGACGGTACAAAGGGCGCACCTCAAGGAAAGGCTATGTATGCCGTAAATAAGATTTTGGATAGTGACCCCAAAAGTATCGGTACTATTGATGTAGGCGACCTTATAAATGACGCTTCGGGCGGTACAGGTTCTAAAGGCTATGCCGCAAGAGGTGATTATAAGTCGGTGCTTGCAACCTATTATCAGGCAGGGCTTATGGATTATTACAATTTCTTTGCAGTAGGTAATCATGACCTTATTGCAGCTTATGCTAATGATGGAAATAATTATTTTATTGATATGCTTTCAATGGCTAATACTGCTAATAAAGCAGTATCAAACGAAAAGGTAAAGGGACTGCCTGATACTGCAAACAGCTATTATTATGATTTTTATATAGGAAATGACCATTATATAGTTTTAAGCTCTCCGCATGAAAGTCCTGCAGCTTTCGGTGAAGAACAGCTTGCCTGGTTTAAGGCGTTGCTTGCTGCGGATGATGCAAGCGGAACACGCACATTTGTTGCCTGCCATGAATCACTTTCCGGTACGGGAGTTTACGGCGGCGGATATCTTGCCGATGAAAATGAGTTAAAAACCATATTAAGCAACTATTCGGCAAATCATAAGGTGTATTTCTTTACGGGTCACACCCATATTTCTTATTTTGACAATGTTAAAAATGTAGAAATTGCAACTGTTGGTAATGTTTCTTATATAGGACTTCCCTATATCTGCAATACCGCAACTAAATATGATTCACAAGGTCTGCAGGTAAAGGTTTATGAGGATAAGGTTGTAATGCTCGGCCGTCAGCTTTACGATAACGGCAAATATAATACCGATTATCTGCCGAGTGCTATGTTCGTAGCTGATGAATCAAAAATCGGCAATGCCGATATAAATACCCTTTGGAATACCGTAGGCGTTTCCTATAATTTTGCTAACAATAAGCAAGGCAATGCTGAGGGAAGTATTATTTTTGATTTTGGTCAGCTTCCGCAAGCAAGCGTTTCAAAGCTTTGCTATTATTGGGCTGATAAGTACGGCAATAAGCTTTCAGGCTATCACGCTATTGCAGAATTTAACGATAACTATGCGCCTGCTCTTTCATTGGAAGCAGCGGCGGAGGACTATAATTTATGGGCAAATACCGTTATTCCTTACGGAGCTCAAAGTCTTATCGCCGAAGCTACGCTTATAAACGGCGATGAAACACTTGTAAAAACAGTTGTATGCGATGAATATATAACAACCGTAAATGGGGTTGTTGCTTCAAATGCTACAATGCCGCAATATAAAAAGGCGGTTATTGATTATACCGTTGATGTTGGCGGCGAAGAACAGTACCAGATGTTCTATATTTCGGATTTGCATGATTATTACGATTGGCACGGTACAGAGGATGATACATTTAAAACGGTAGATTATACCTATATATCCGCAAACGGAAAAACAGGTTCTATGCAGGGCAAAACGCTTTATGCAATAAACAAAATTTTGTCAAGAGATAAAAAGAGTGTAGGAACCATTGCAACAGGTGACCTTATAAATGATACTCATAACGGTACTGCCGTAAACGGTTATGCTACCGAAAGGCAATATGATGTTGTGCTTGCAACCTATTTGCAATCGGGAATTACCGATAATTACTTTAATTTCTTTGCTTCGGGAAATCATGACCTTGTAAATTCCTTTGTTACCGAAGAAAAAAATCAGTTTATCGAGATGCTGGGCGAAGCGCTTGCGCTTAATAAAGAGGTTAATAAATCAAACGGTATTGTAAGTGGTCTTTCGGATACAGCAGACAGTTACTATTATGATTTTTATATAAGGGAAGACCATTATATTATTTTAAGCGCACCTTATGAGATTACCGATCCTGAAAATTATTATACAACCTCATATTACGGTGAAGAACAGCTTTCTTGGCTTGAAAAACTCATTGTGGCAGATAACGCAAGCGGTACGCGTACCTTTATAACCTGTCATACCCCTGTTCACGGCGTAGGAGTTTCATCTCCGAGGAAAAGTATGGCAGATCAGGAAAAGCTTTTGGAAATCCTTAATAATAATTCAGATAACCATAAAACCTTTTATTTCAGCGGTCATACTCATGTAAGCTATTTGGATAATATAAAAAATACTGCTTTTGAAGAAAGCGAAAATATTTCGTATATAGGTATTCCGTATGTTTGCGAAATATCCAATAAAAAGGAATCGCAAGGCTTGCAGGTTATGGTTTATGAGGATAAATTGGTTCTTTTAGGACGCATGCTTTTCCAAAACGGAACATATCAAACCGATGATATTTTGCCGAGTGCGATGTTCGTGCTTCCATTAGATGTTCAAAATGAGAAAGCAACCGTAACTATAAGTTCAAACACTCAGACAAATGCTTATTCGGAGGGCACAGTGCTTACTGCTGATGTCAGCGGCGATACGGCTGTTAGTTATCAGTGGTATTCGGGAGAAATTGCATTAAGCGGCGCAACTGCATCAACCTATACGGTAACTTCAGCAACTCCTAAAGGAAGATTAAGCGTTGAAGTAACCTGTGCTGACGGCGTATATTACGGAATATCAGAGGGCTTTGTGCTTGGTACGATTGAAATATCTACGGCAGCGGAGCTTGCTTTGATTGGAACGGTTGATTATATGCCGCTTTCGGGAAAATATTTGCTTACTGCCGATATTGACTTATCATCTTTTGATAAATGGATACCAATAGGCTATTATAGCGGCGCTTCAAATGTAAACGGTGTTACAAACCAGTTTACAGGTACTTTTGACGGCAACGGTCATACAATTTCAAATATGTACTGTCTTGTTGATAGCGGTACATACCGCTTTGCAGGTCTTTTCGGCTCATTAAAGGATGCAACGGTTAAAAATCTCTGCCTTAAAGACTGTGTTTCTTATGTTTATAACGGAAATAAAACATCTGCCGCAGGTATGCTTGCAGGCGGTACGGTTTGCACAAGCGCTTCACCCTATTCAACCGTTATTTCAAATGTTGCGGTTATCGGCGGATGGGTTAAATGTGCAAAGGCAAATGCTTCAAACCCCGGCGCCGCAGGCGGTCTTGTAGGATTTTCTCAAAGCGGTGTTACAATAAAGGATTGCTTTGTTGATACTACCGTTACCGCGGTACTTAATCTTTCTACCGATGCCCAGTCGAATCAGTTGGGTGTAGGCGGTTTTGTAGGAATGGCTTATGATGCTAAAATGACCGCTACTGATTGTATATTTGCAGGCACACTTGATGCCACAAAATATTACGGCACAGCTTGTACCGAGCCGACCATTTCTCTATGGAGACAAAATGCCTTTTTGGGCTTCAACAACCGTGGTATGAGCGATACCAAATATGATAATGTAAAAAATGCAGTTCTTACCGATTGTTATTATATTGATGGCGTGGTTGTCAATACGGCAAACTTGAGAGGTGCGGACGGCGTTTTGAAAACCGTGGAGGAATTAGCCCTTTGCGACATTTCTGATTTAGGATTAAGCGCGGAATTATGGATTCATAACGGATTTATGCCCGTACTTAAAGTAAGCGGTGAAAAAGAATTTGTTTTAGGTGATATTAACGCAGACGGCAAAACAAATGTTAAAGACATTGTAAGATTTAAAAGGTATGATGCCGGACAGGAAAAATTATGTGCTTTAAAGGCGGTTGATTTTGATAACTCAAAATCTGCAGATGCTTATGATTTGCTTGCTCTTCGCAAATTTATTTTGGGGATAGAAAATTAAGCGGAGGAAAAGATGAAGATTAGATTTAAAAAATCGGTATCCTTTATATTAAGTGTTACAATAATGCTTTCTGCATTATTTTCGGTTGATTTTTCTTCTGCTTTTGCAGCTTTAGAGGAAAAACAGTTTGGATTTAATTCAATCGATGAAATAAAGCAGAATTTTGTAAGCTATTATTCCCCTAACGGCAAGGCGATAGAAGCTGTTGATGAAAACGGCAACAGCCTTTATAAAGAATGTGACCCAAGCCTTACTTGGAGTGTAGCTAATGGCATTTTAAAGCGTACAGGTAGCGGTCAGTATACCGCAGGTTCGGGAAGAAACGGAGCCGGCTCGCTTTATTTCAAGGATTTTTATAAGAATTTTGAAGTAGAGTTTGATTATCATATAGGCGGTCTTTCAAGCTATCGCTGGGCGGGTATAGGCTTTGGCGCTTCGGAAATCGGCAAACAGTATATTTCTGACGGTTATTATGCCTATGTTGAAAAAGAGGGTAGAATAAGGCTTTATAACGAAAGCACAGATGCCCCTGCGATTCAGAATACTACCTACAGCGATTTCCAGACCTACTGCACCACCGCAGGTAATTGGGTGCATTATAAGGCAAGCGTTTTGGATGGTGTTTTAACAGTTTCCTATACATATACAGTAAGCGGACAGGAAAAGACTGTAACTGCTACAAAACAGCTTTCTCAAAAGTATAACGGCGGATATGTATATCTCAGTTGTTATACCCCGAATATGCAGTTTAAAAACCTTAAAATAAACAAGCTACAGAGCTTTGACCCCACTTATACCACCGAATATGTATTTAACGATATGTCGGTTGTTAACGATAATTTTACAAGTTATAGCTTCTCAAGTACAGAGGATTTCGGCGCAAAGGATGAAAATGGTGAAAGACTTTTAGATGAAATTGATACTTCACGTGTATGGCGTATAAATAAAGAAAATCAGGCTTTAGAGCGTTACGGCACAGGAAGTTATGCAGGCAGTAATAAAACAAAGGGTGCGGCGCTTCTTTATACAAATGAAAAATATGATGATTTTGTATTCAGCGTAAAATACCGCTTTTCAAATACTGCTACTAACAGCTCATATAAATGGATGGGAATTGGCTTCGGTGCGGAAAACATAGGAGATTGCTACCAGAAGGATTCATATTTTGCCGTTATAGAGCAAGAGGGTAGAATACGCCTTCATCTTAAAAGAACTGCCGAGCAAGACCCGCTTGCAAGATATTCGGGTGAAAACGCAAAGTATACCGAGCAGGTTAAAACAAAACTTGATACCACCATTTGGCATACTATGAATGTACGAGTTGTTGGAAATACCTGTTTTATTTCGTTTGACGAAAATGAGGATTTTGCGGTAAGCATATCACAGGATACAACAGGCCATCTTTATCTGTTTGCAAATACCCAATATTTGCAGTTGAAGGATGTAAGAATAACAAGACTGCCCGAGGCTTGCTATCCCCCAAATACCGAAACTGATATTGAGGTATGGCCGGAGGAATATGAGGTAGACAGTTATCTGTCAAGTGCTGTGAGCGGTATTTCAAAAGGCAATACCAAATTTTCCTTTAATACTGCTGTTAACGGTAAGTCTATGCCTGTTTCGGTTTCTTTCCCAAAGGACGGCGGTGTACGTATAACGGGAGAAAAATCAGGATTTTTTGAGCCGAAGTCACTTAATTCCATAACCTATGAAGAGGTTAGCGGCGGAATTAACCTTACCTCGGGCAATGAAACGGTTAAATTCAGATATAACGCTTCTTCGTGGCAGATAATCACCCAAAAGAACGGGGCGGACAGTCTTGCACTTTCAAGTCAAAACCTTTCCTTTGGGTTTAAGGACGGAGAGCTTGCAAGAATAAAATACTCTTTCCCCATTTCTTCGGGTGAAAAGCTTTACGGTCTTGGTGAGCGCTATAATGCCGTTAATCAGAATGGCTATACCGTAACACTCTGGAATCACGACCCCACATATCATACAGGCGGTGCTACAGGCGATAAGACCGATTCTTATGCCAATGTCCCTGTGCTTCACAGTACAAACGGCTATACATTATTTATAAATTCCACATATTATGCCGAAGCGGATATCGGCTATACCAATGCTTCAAGCTATTCCTTTGATTTTAACGGTGATATATTTGATCTGTATATCTGGAACGGCGCACCTGCCGATAATATGCAGTCATATACACAGATCACAGGCAAACCCTATGTGCCGCCTAAATGGGCATTCGGTTACTGGGCAGGAAGTGCGAGAGGTCTTTATGATACCGCAATAAAAGAGGCCGAGGAAGCTCTGCCTGAAGGTGAGACCCTTACTGCAGACGATAAAATGCAGGTCGTTGCCGATAAGGTTCAATATGTGCTTGATAATTATGAGGCGATGGGAACAATGCCTTATGCCTATTACGGCGAGGGTGAATTTATTGATAATTCGGCCCTCACCTTCCCACTTCTTCAAAGCTATGGCATAAAACCGCTTTCGTGGTCGAGATGCAGTACCACATATAATAACGTGTATGATTATCTTATGTGTGATCCTCTTGATCTGCCGCTTATAATGATGAAAAATGATCCGCTTAAGTATTTTGGATCTATTGATAAGGCATATATCGATTTTACAAATCCGCTGGCAAGCACGCTTGTGAAAAATCTGTATACAACACGAGTTTCACGTGGTATGCGCGGTTATATGGTCGATATGGGTGAATATATCGGCACCGATACCGTTTTCTTCAACGGTATGGATGGCGATGAAATGCACAACCTTTATTCATATTATTATGCTAAGGCTCATAACGAGGCTATGAGTGCGCTTCTGGACGATGATTTTGTGCTGTTCGAACGCTCGGGAAGTGCAGGAAGCTGGCAGTATGCTATGACATTCGGCGGAGACCAGGCGGCACAATGGTATGGAATACGCCAGCAGCTTAACGGTATGCTTACG
>JAZSKL010000009.1:0-3592 GCA_045534855.1 Acutalibacteraceae bacterium | reverse complement strand
CTCCGACTTCTGCAAGCTCTTCGGTGAGTTGTTCAATCAATTCATCGGGGATACCTGCCTTTTCAAGTGCTGAAAGAATTTTTTCAGTATCGATTGTATTTGCCCAATCTTCTATATCCTCAACATATTCATCGGGGATTTCAATCTTGGGCTTACCGTTTTTAACACTCATATCCATACCGAAGCCAAACGCACTTGCGCCCTTGAAGAATACATCGAACTTATATTTTGCCTGATTTTCGCTTAATTTAGCGTAAACTTCCAACTCTACAGACTTAATTATAACCTCAATCTGTTTATCCAAGTCAGCACCGGTATCATCAAGAATATCAATAAAATCCTTACCCGGCTTTAATGAAATAGTGCCTTCAAATCCACCCTTATCAATAGCCTTAAGGTCAACATTTTTAAGACCCAACTCAATGAATTCAGCACTCTTTCCGTTACCGCCCATAACACTGAACTTATAAGTACCGGTAAGCTTATTGCTCTTTACCTTACCCGAGCCGATAATACCAACCTTTTCGCTCGCCTGAGTAACAGAAATTTCAAATCCGCGCTTATCACCGTTTTTGGTAGTTGCAAACTTGATTTCTTGATCCATACCCATTGCAACACTAAACGAGATACCCGATACATTATCGTCATCATCCACCCAAAGGTTGATATACATTACCGGAGTAGTATCCAACGACTCACCCTTTAAAGTATCCAAAATCTCGTCTGCGCCGTCCTTAAACTCTTCAACAACGCTTTCGCCGTCTTCACCTGCATATTCAGCAAAATCAGAAATAATATTGGTTACGCGCTTATCATCCTTTGCCTTTTTAACAACAGCAAGAACAACATCGGCTACTGTTTTTTCACTTACGCCAACCTCTAAAAGGGTAAGTTTTTCCGAAACACCGCCTGCTTTAAGGGTAGAATCCTTTGTTTCAACAGAATCTACAGAATCAATAATCAAGCAAAGATAATCGTAAAGTAACTCCTCAACAACCTTTGCATCGGGAAGCAATTTTTCAATTTCTGCCATGGTTTCTTCCATTTCCGATGTATCAAAGAAATCTTCAAAATCAGCCATATCTTCCGATAAACCAAGGTCACTCATACTACAGCAAAGCGTTTCATCCGAAACAGTAGGACAGCTGATATAAATAACGCTGTTTTCCATATCAAGAACAGCACTGATCTCGGCAACGGATTTTTTAGAAATTTTCAAATCAAGATCAAAACCGTATATTGTTTTATTTACCTTATATACATAATCCAAGGAAATATCACTCAAAAAGTCAAGCTCTTCACCGGGAACTAAAAGCGATAATACCTCCGAGCCCATATGAACATCTGCAGAACCCGAAATAGTAAATCCCTCTGCTTTTGATATACTGCCTATAACATTACCGGCAGATACAGAAATATTTTTCGCATAATTTTTAGTTATGGATTTAAACTGTTCTTCCGGCTCTGCTTTAAAGAATTTCGGAATAAAAAAGATACCTGCAACTACCGCAACAGCAACCAACACTGCCACCGCACTGATTATGATACCTTTTTTAGATTTTTTTGCTTTAACAGGCATATCTGCTTCTGAGTTTTCAAAGGTTATCGGTTGCACGGCATCAGGTGAAAAAGGTGCATTCTCTGCACCCTGATAACCAACAGGCTGAACATTTTCCGAAACAGTAGTATTTTGAGTATCAGGCACAATATTCTGCTCTACAGGCGGCTGAACCGGTTGCTCTTCCGGTCTTGGAGTACCGCAATTAGCACAGAACTTTTCATTTTCTTCAAACAAACGACCGCAATTAGGACAAATCATAAAATAACCTCCTTAAAGGAATAATAATTTTTACATCAATTATATTATACAAAATATATTAGACCGTTGTCAAGGGCAAAAGAAAAAATCAAAGGGCTGTCCCATTAAAGTTGATTCGCACAAATTCCGCCTCCATCTGATGAGGGAGGTGGCAAAACGTAGTTTTGACTAAGGGAGAGAAAAGCAGAAAAACTACTATTATTTAGTTTTCTCTCCTTCAGTCTCGTTTCACTCGACAGCTTCCTCGTCAGAGGAAGCCTTTGGAGTAACAAATCCGTTTGTGCGTTTTTATCCTTAATGAGACATCCCCGTTTTAAAGTTTATCTTTGATTTTTACTAAAATCAACCTCGGTAGAAACCAAAACCGTTTCATTACCGATAACAACAATTTCATCCCATGGAATAATAATATCGTTTTCGTGCCCCAAAACGCCGAATAGCTTTGGTTTTCCGTAAATTATAATTGCCGTCAGCGTTCCGGTATCGGTATCAAGCTCAATATCAGAAACATAGCCCAAAACACACCCGTTTTTCACGCAAACCACCTGTCGGTTACGCAGTTCATCAATTCTGCAGCTCATAAAACCACCCCATAAACTTTATGCGGCAGTTTTAAAAATCAGTCCTCAAAAACAGGAGCATCCGGATCTTCCTCGCCGTCCTCTTCCTCATCATCCTCATCTTCATCCTCTTCGGGAATCTCAAGACCAAGACTGCGGCGCTTTTCAATATCCTCACCCGGATGTGCCTCATAATAGGGGTCTATTATGAACTTTCTGATTGCGGGGAAAGCGCAATACTGTATCATAAGGAATCGGAATGACGGCAAACAACAGAAGTTTAATAAAAGAGCAATTGTCCATGCAATCGGATGTCCCAAAAGGAAGAGTAAACCGCTGAGTGCATAAACCAAAATAAGGAAAAATCCGCAGATTAAATTGTTTTTAAAATTAAGGAAAACAAACTTAAAGCTGTTACGGTAAATCTGTGTGAGCTTGAATTTAAAGGTAATAATAAGAGTCCAAACGTAATAATGCATCATAGCGTAAATTATAACTACCGCCAAGCTTAATCCCAAGCATATAGACTCAAATGTTCCGCCCTTTGTTGAGGTATTCCAGAAGAACCACAAATCAAAAATAAGAATAACCATTACAAGCGTATCTATTATACCTGCAACAAGTCCCTGCTTCCAGTTCTTTTTAGCCGTCTCAAAAAAGTCCGACAAACCGAAAGAGTGCTTATCTCTTGCGGTGTTACGCATAACGTGAGTCATACCCACATGACCGAGACCTGCAATCGGGAAAAGTATTGTAAACAAGGTATATACCGCATTTATCGGAATAAATTTCCAGAAATTGCGAAAATATGTTTCAAAGAAAACAATAAAGGTTTTCTTTTTAGGAGCATCCTTTCTTATACCGGGACCTGCCTTTTCATAATTAAACAAACCAAAAAAACCAGCCATAATTAAACTTTACTTCCTTTTCTTTTTTCCTGCATAAATAAATTTCTCGCTTACAGATATATCCTTAAATCCAAGCACATAACCCACGGTTGCAACTGCCGGAGATATAAGCAACAACGAGAAAAGACCGATAATCTGACCTACACCTATCTGTCCTATAGGATTGCTTCCCGCACCGCAAATCAAATTTATAAATCCGTAATTCGAGCAGTTTATAAATGAATAAAGCGCAACGGTTAAAGAACGGCCGAAAACAAGAAAAGCAACAAGAATAAGAAGTGCAGGAATTTTTGCAAAGTCGGAGG
>JAZSKL010000077.1:0-7373 GCA_045534855.1 Acutalibacteraceae bacterium | reverse complement strand
CAAGTTTAAGTTTTATATCTTTAAGCGGGAGACCGTTTTTATCAACTATTTTACCGCTTATAATACCGTATTTAACCTCATAAGCATTATTGGAAAGCTCGCCTGACCAGTCACCGTCATCAAACTTTTCGTCATCATAATAGAATACGAAAACGCCTGAATCATAATTTGTAAACTTATAGTTACTGCCTGAAGAGGAAAGATTGCTTAAAAGATTTATATGCTTACCGTCCTCTGTGAACATAAGCTCGGTGAAATAGCCCTTACCCTTATTAAGGTTGTTAATCTGAACGCGAACAGTAGCTTTACCATTTGTAATCAAAGCGTCCTCTGGAGTCTCAAATACCATTTCAAAGTAATATCTATCGGAATCGTAGAACATTTCGGTATCATAATTCTTATAAGTACCGTCCTGTGCCAAATACTGTATCTGCGGATTTACGCCAACAGAGTTCATATTTACATAATTACCCGTATAGTAATACTTTAAAGAAGCATCAACGCTTATGGTTTCGCCGTAGGTCTGATTTGCAGCACTGCCGTTAGAGTATACCATATTTACAGGCTCTTTATAGCTTTCAAAGAAGTTTTGGGGATACTCTGCAACTCTGATATTATAGTCACCCGTTAACTCCCAAGCAGAAGTACCGCAGACAAAGTCTGGATTAAGAAGGATATTTCCGCCTACTCGGTTTCCGTTTGCATCTAATTCATAAAGCTCAACAGCACCCCAATAGCCAGCAGAGCCCGAACGCATATAAAGACGGAAAATAGAGTTGTTATCACCCGTAACGCGCAGGTTTTCCTTGGTTGTAAATATCTTTGAGGTATATGCACCGTTTACGGTTGTCTTTATTCTGTCTTCAGCTACAGAGGCATTTTCAACCTTGCCGCTTTCATTATAATAGAACTCATAGAATATGGTATAAGGCTTTTTATCTGATGCATAATCGGTATGTAAATCCTTATACTTGAATTCATAAGTAGTATTAGGCTTGAGCATAGGCATCTGCATAATCTGTGCAAAATCAGATGTATTACGGTAAATTACCATATTCTGCTTTACAGGATTAGTTTTGCTAAAGTAATTTTCGGGGATTTCAGCCACTATAAACCTATAACTCTCACCCTGTTTATTCCACATAGAAATACCGCCAACAGAGAAATCGCCGTTTTTAAAGAGGTTTTTACCCGTAGGATTGCCGTTTGCATCAAGCTCATACAGCTCAAAGTTTGCCATATAACCCGATGTGAAACCACTCGAGTAATTAAAGGTGAATCTGAAGTTTGCGCCGCTTTCAGAATCGGCAGGCATTGTAAACTTGAAAATTTCCTTATATTCTGTCGCCGATTCACTCTTAATAGAAGCTAACTCGGTAAATAATCCTTCCGACTTATACTCTAACTGTCCGCCAAGCTTATCACCCTCAATACCCATTCCGCCGTATTTAGCATTATAGGAAAGCTGATAGCTCTTATTAGCTTCAAGGCTTACTCGCTGGAATATTCTTCCGTTAGAGCCTTTTCCGCTTGAGTCATTTCTACCGGAGAAAATAACCATATGGGGTGTACCTGCGGTGGGAACAAAATAATTTTCAGGTATATCGGTTAAATTAACCATATTTTTCTGACCGTCAATGCACCACATATTTGCAGGAGCTGCCATAATGTTATCTGCACCTGCATAGTCGTTGCTTGGATGCTGATAGGTCATACCTGTATAGTAGGTAGCATCAGTTATATCAGAAATAAGATTTTCGCCATAGGTAGCTCCGGTTTCAGCGTTGTAAGCATAAAGCTTGGGGTCACAGAATGCAAATGAAGCATCAAAATTATACTCCGAACGCCAGCTGTTATTATGCTCCATATTACCAATGGTAATAGCGGTATGAGCGCCTGTTGGCGAAGAAGAATACTTATCGCTTATCCACGTTTTTACAACTGCTGTATAGGTCATGGTTTCGGGGTCATATTCCGAATAAATCACCTTATCGCTATGGTCTAACTGGTTGTTGTTTGCATTGTTAAACTCCGACCACGAACCCAAATTATTGTAAGGATTATAACGTATCATACCGATAATCGGCATACTGTTACCCAAAATCTTTAATTTAAAGGTAAGCTTAAAATAATAGTTAGCTTCGTTAAACTTAACACCGCCCGAGCTTCTGAAGTTGAGCGGAATAAAAGCGTTTGCGGTTTTTGTACCGCCCGAAGAGTTTGGAGATATAACTATCATCTTTTTGGTAACAAAAATAGAATCCTCTTCTATTTCTGTAAGACCCTGATCAGCAAAATATTTGCCGTTACAGTGTTCACAGTCACAGGTATAATAAAGCTTATTGCCCTTTTCGGTTATGGTTGCTTCCTTTTCGGGATGCTCAACAAAATTATGAACGCCCGGTGTGAAATAATCTTCAGGATAATCATAAACGGTTATTAAGCTCTTTTCACCGTCAATGCTCCACATATTTGCAGGAGCTGCCATAACATTATCTTCACCGTTATAGTCATTCTTTGTATGCTTATATGCCTTATCAAAGTTCATTGTACTTTCGGCTATAGACGGAATAAGATTATCTCCCTTTGCCTGCTTTGTATTCTTATCATAATAGTAAAGCTCGGGATTGCTGAAAGCAAAATGTGTATCAAAATTGTTTTCCTTATACCAGGAATCGTTATGCTCTGCATTACCAATAGTTATTGCAGCATACGCACCTGTAGGAGATGTGCAATAATTATCGTTAATCCATATCTTTACAATAGCGGTAAAGGTCATCGTTTCCTCGTCATATTCAGAGTAAAGTACAGTATCCGAATGGGATTCCTGATTATTATTTACATTATTCGGTTCAGACCATGAGCCGAGGTTATTATAAGGATTATAACGCATAAGACCAACGATTGGCATTTTTCCGTTATAAAGTCTTGTTTTGAACTTTAATTGGAAATAGTAGTTTTCACCCTTGAGATTTACGCCTGCTGCTTCTCTGAAGTTTATAGGAATATAAACATTGGCAAACTTTGTACCGCCCTCAACATTCGGTGATACAACAACTAACTTATCCTCACCTATAGGCGGAATTTCAAGATCCTTTAAGGTAACCTCTGTAGTACCTTTATCCAAGAAATATTTGCCCTCACATTCATCACAGCTACAAACAAAGTGCTCCTTATAGCCAACTTCAGTCTTTGTTGGTGCTTTGGTTGGAACCTTTGTATACTTATGCTTGCTGGGCTTAAAGTAATCGGCAGGAATATCCTCTAAAGAAATAAGAGAAGAGGTTGTATCAATACTCCACTTATTTTTAGGCGCCTTTAAAAGTGCATCCGCATCCTTATAACCGTTTTTGGTATGCTTATAAACTCCGCCTGTAAAGTTTGCATCTGTAATTGCAGGCAGGAGGTTATCTCCGAAGGTCTTACCCGTTTCGGTATTATAAGCATAAAGCTCGGGTGCGCTGAAAGCAAAATGTGCATCAAAATTGCTTTCCTTATACCATGAGTCATTATGCTCCATATTACCTATTGTAAGAGCTGTATGCACACCTGTATCGGGGTCAGGATTTATCCACATTTTGATAATAGCGGTATAGGTAAGTGAGTCCTCATCGTATGTAGAGGTAAGGAGGGTATCACTATGACTCTCCTTATTATTATTTACATAATTAAATTCCGACTGACCGCCGCCATTCCAATAAGCGTATCTTATAATACCCACAATCGGCATTGTTTCGCCTATAAGCTTTAACTTAAAGCTTAATTTGAAGTAATAATACTCATCGGTTTCCTGCGAGTGAAGTCTTTTACCGTCTACCTCTAAAAAATCAAGAGGTACAAAAACGTTTGCATACTTTGTTTCGCCCGATTTATTAGGACTTATAACAAACATTTTTTCGGTATTTTCCGCAATTGTTGCCATAGGGATTATTATAGCCGAAAGCAATATTGCCAATATCGACAACACAGCTACCGTTCTTTTTAATACCCTCTTTGCAGAATTTGAAAAATTAAAATTTAACATATTCTCTTCCTTTCGTTGTTCGGAATTATTCCCACCGTCTTACACAATAACGATTGTATAAGAACAGTACAAGTCCTATTACCGCAAGAACTATTACAAAGTAGAACCACAGCATAGCCGAAGCTTCACTGTAAAAGTTATCTCTCATCAATCCTATTGATGTTTCCATAATGGGATTGTTTGCCGCCGTAAATTTGGAAATCATCGTATAGATAATTACCAATGAAAGAACGTGTCTTAACATAGGCACGGTAATTTGCCAGAATTCCTCCCATTTGTTTGCGCCCTCAATTTTTGAAACCTCATAAAGGGATGCAGGAATACTTTGAAGACCCGCAAGAAACAGAATAATCTGCACACCACAGCTCCACGTAAGGCTAACCGCATTACTTAAAAAGAATGTTAAAAATTCGATTATCTGGGGCGGAAGGTCAAGATTTCCGAGAATCTTATCATAATTCATAATTCCCTGACCGTCTGTACTCAGATTAAAAATCGGAGCATTTATGGACGGGTCGGATAAAAGCCTTAAAATTACCGAAGATTCAATAATAACAGGCAAGAAGAAAATTATTCTCATAATTGTTCTGCCGCGATATTTCTGATTAAGCAAAACCGCAAGTATAAGGCTTAATGCCACTACCATAGGAAGAGAATAGAACATAGAACCTATCGAATCTCTTATCTGGTCAAGGTAATCGGGGTTTTCAAAAAGCGATTCGGAAAAGTTTTTGAAACCAACAAACTCCATAGTGAAGCCTGTACTTTCAACGCTTACATCGCTGAACGCATAGCAAAGAGAATAAATAACAGGTACAAAGAAGAATGCTATAAGACCTATTACCCAATGAGCTACGAAGGAATATCCGTATCTGCGGCGAAGCGACTCAACGCCCTTTACCCTTTTCTTTTTCATACTCCCTCACGCTCCATTCCGAAACCGTATTTACCTAAATTGCCTATCGGTGTTTCCACCTCATTTGAAGAGTGGTTTGCATAAACCGTAACACCGTTCTCAAATACAGTTTTTGTAACATCGTTTTCCAAAAGCTCATAGCTTTCAATCTTACTGCCGTTTATAGCCTTGTAAATTTCTCCGTAATTTTCAAGAGAACTCTTAATAAATTGTGTATTTTCTTTGTAAACACAAGCATAAAGCTTTTCTGCGGCTGTTTCCATATAGCTCTTTTCAAAATAGTCAACAACGGTAAAGCCAAGTCCCGTACCGGTTGATGCCGCCATCATAATCTTTCTCTCAGGTATTGATGCGGTATTTACAGCCGATGAATAAAGCGGAGTTACGCCGCTGTATACCAACTGATAGAAAGGAATTTCAACATCATAGTATAATTTACCGTTTACATCAAGCGGTGCATCAAAAACGGTATCAACAAGACCTGCAGCAAAGTAGGTTGCTGAATTTGCCGCAATACCGGCACCTGTTTTCTTAATCTTCAAGAAGTAATCCTTGGTATCCTTTTCCATTCTGCCGGTAACGCCGTATTTAATATTTTCAGAATAATCAGAATAGGAAATTGAACCGAGAGAAGCTATACTTACGCCCGAAATTTTTTCATCCTTTATAGTGTCAATAAGTGTATTGACCGCCTCACCTATTTTACTTCTTTTAAGGTATCTTATCTTAACATCGCTGTTAAAATCTCGCAGCGGAACATTAACGGGAGAAAACTCGGCTGGATATAAAATTGCGGTTTTTGCCGAATCGCTTGAATACGAGAAGCCGGAGCCTGATTCACTGTATTTTATCATCTCAAATTCACTGTAAAGCGGAATATTATTCTTTTTACAGTAATTTTCAAGTGCTTTTCTCTCATTGTCATCGCCAAGCTCGGAAGCGAAGGCATAACCGCCTGCAATTTCACCGAAGTTTATACCGCTTTCGGTAAAGCCTTTAAGGCGGATTACAGGTTTTTCACCCGTAATATCGGTAATATCCTTTATAATATCCTTTGCCTCATTAAAGGAGGTCATCTTTTTAAGTGACTGAACGGGAAGTCCCATAACCGTAGTAGTGGTCATAACACCGCCGAGAATTGTAAGCGAGTAAGGAGAGCTTATGCTTGTCTTATTTTCCTTTATATAGCCCGCCTTAATAAGGTATTCGCGGTATTTTTTCGCCATACCGTTATAATCGGCATTTTCATTTTCAAGCGGATAGTAACCAACCGAAATTTTAGAGCTGTATCTGTCAGACAAATGCCTTACAGCACCCGAATTGCTGGCTTTTCCGTAGAAATAGTCATAATCAACAAAGTAAAATACCGAATAAACAGATGCGTAATCGCTCTTTCTGTCTCCTGCAGATGCGTAAATTCCAACAGCGCCGGGGGTATTTTCAGCAATACAAACCATTGCATCGGTTTTATCCTTAATACCGAAAACCCTCATTCCCGAAGACTCGGGCGCAGATGCGGAGGAACCAACATCGTGTGCCGCAACATTCGCCGTGCCGATTTCCACCTTACGGTGACCGTCTGCATTGACATTTGTATACATCAGAGCGCCATTGCCCTCCGGAACAAACAAATACGCTTCTTCCGTTCCCTGCTTTACCGAGCAAAGCTTGGGAGATACAGACGCATACACAAGGCGGTATTTTTTGCCGTCTTCTTGTATTTTAGCACCGTCTATCGTTACAAGCAGCGAATCGTCCCTCAAAACGTAGGAAACAGGTACTGCTATTTTAACCTTATCGAAATAATATGTAAGCTCAACGCCGTTTTCGATTTTTTCACAGCTTATCTTACCGGAATCAAGCGGTTCTTCGCCCGAAATAAATTCAGTTTGGTAAAACTCCATATCCTGAACCGAAATATCAAGAGTAGAGCAGGTTTCACCGCGCTCATATATTTCCCTCGGAACATTAGTCCACCATTTACCCGTCTTTTTGTTTTCCAGAACAATACACTTTGCATTATCATCCCAGTTTAAAGCAAGATTACTGTTTTGCGCCACAGTCTGCGAAGAAAGAGTACTGATTTTAGCATCACCGTTATAACCGTATTTTACAGTTTCTTCATCCCTGCAAACAAAAAACACTACAACAGGGATTATAATAACAAGTAAAATTGATACTATTTTTTTTATGCTCATTGCAGTAATTTCCTTTCAGTAAAAAACTAATATCATCTGTAAAATACTTCGCGGTAAACAGAGGAGATAAGCTCTCCTACCTGCTGAAGCAATACTCCAACCAAGAATATCACGAAAACAATCAAAATCATAAAGAATAATGTTACCAGGCTTGTTGATAGGAATTTAAAGAAATCGTATTCGTGAACAGTCATTATAGCAATAGCCATAATGAAGAATGTAAAAATTATAACCA
>JAZSKL010000094.1:0-3223 GCA_045534855.1 Acutalibacteraceae bacterium | reverse complement strand
CTTATTAAGCATTTCGGTAATTTCAGGTCCGCCTCCATGCACTAAAACAACCTTAACACCAACAAGTCTTAAAAGAACTATATCCTCCATAACCTGTTGCTTTAAATCCTCGTTTATCATAGCGTTTCCGCCGTATTTAATTACAACGATTTTACCGTAATACTTCTGAATATACGGAAGCGCCTGAGTTAAAACCTCGGCACGCTGTGCATTAGTAAGATCAACTGACATAAATTTCACCTTTATTAAGTACGGTAGTCACCGTTTATTTTTACATAATCATAAGTGAGATCGCAACCCCATGCGGTTGAATTAAACTCACCGTCATTAAGATTTACAAGAATCTCGATTTCATTTTGGAGCAAAATTTCTTTTGCTATTTCTTCGGAAAATTCAATTCCCGCACCGTCCTTACAAACAGGGATTTCACCCTTTACCGAACGGAAAGAAACATCAATTTTAGTAACATCAACATCTGCACCGCTGTAACCGATAGCACACAATACTCTACCCCAGTTAGCATCCGCACCAAACATTGCCGCTTTAGTAAGCGAAGAACAAATAACAGATTTCGCAACAGTTTTAGCAGTCTTTTCGCTATCAGCGCCGCTTACTTTACATTCAAGCAATTTGGTGGCTCCCTCACCATCTGCCGCAATATGACGGCAAAGGTCAACCGTAACGGTATTAAGAGCCTTCATAAATACTGCAAAATCTTCATTTTCTTCGGTTATGGTTTCATTTCCTGCCATACCGTTAGCAAGAATTGTTACCATATCGTTAGTTGAGGTATCACCATCAACACTAAACATATTAAATGTATTCTAAATATCAGTAGAAAGAGCTTTTTTAAGCAAGTCGGAGCTTATTGCACAGTCGGTAGTTATGAAAACAAGCATTGTAGCCATATTAGGATGTATCATACCCGAACCCTTTGCAATACCGCCGATGCGGCACTCCTTACCGCCTATATTAAAGCTTACTGCTATTTCTTTTTTAATAGTATCGGTAGTCATAATACCCTCTGCGGCATTAGCACTGCCATCTGCAGATAATTCCTTAACCAAAGACGGAATACCATTAGCTATTGGTGTAATATCGAGAGGCTGACCGATAACACCGGTAGAAGCAACAACTATATCAGAAGCAGAAATATTAAGAGAATCGGCACAAAGATCGCTCATTTTTTCAGCAATTTCAATGCCGTTTGCATTACAGGTATTGGCGTTACCGCTATTACATATTACAGCCTGTGCATAACCGTCAGTAAGATGAGCCTTTGTGACGGTAAGTGGAGCGCCTTTAACCAAGTTTGTGGTATAAACTGCGGCAGCAGTAGCTCTGCACTCACTGTAAATCAATGCTATATCACGCTTTAATTTATTTTTACGGATTCCGCAATGAATTCCGCTTGCCTTAAATCCTTTTGCGGCACAAATACCGCCACTGATAATTTCCATAGTTAAATCTCCAAACATTTTGTAGCTTCAACGCCCATTACTAAATTAAGTATTTCAACAGCGGCACCCGAAGCGCCCTTGCCAAGATTATCATATCTTGCAACAAGCAAAATTCTATCATCGTTGCCATGAACAGATACTTCCATCGTATCTTTACCAGAAAAACGCGCCGCAGACATAAAGCCCTCTTCATCGGCGTTTTCTGTATATGTAACCATTGGTCCCACATATTTTTGGGAGTAAGCCTTGCGAATATCATCAACTGTCTTACCCGCGTTTAATTGCGAAGCAAACAAAGGTACAGTAACCTCCATACCGCTGTAAAAGCTTGACACAACAGGAGAAAAAATCGGTTCATTATTTATACCGGTAATCGCTTTCATTTCAGGCAAATGCTTATGCTTTTGTGAAATACCATACTGACGGGGTGCCAAAAGAAGCGCATCGTCTGCATTTTCATTATACTGTGCTATCATTTTATTGCCGCCACCGCTATAACCTGTAATCGAGAAACAGGAAAGCAAAATATCTTTATCGATTATACCTGCCTCAATTAACGGATAAACCAATGCGATAAATCCACTTGCATGGCAACCGGGAACGGCAATACGCTTTGAATTTAATATATTTTCGCGATGTTTTTCCGACAATTCAGGAAAACCGTAGCTCCAATCAGGATTTGTTCTATGAGCTGTTGAAGTATCTATAACAACAGTATTATCGTTTTCTATCATAGATACAGATTCCCTTGCCGCATCATCAGGCAAGCATAAAAAAGCAATATCAGCCTCGTTAAGTGCCTTTTTTCGAGCATCGGGGTCTTTTCTTAATTCCTCGGGCAATGTTATAAGAGAAACATCATCTCTTGTGCTTAATCTATCAAAGATTTTAAGGCCGGTAGTACCGGCCTTCCCGTCAATGAATATCTTTTTCATCATTCAAAAACTCCGTTATATAATTGATTTGAGCAATAACCGATTGCGGTCCTGTTCCACCTGCAGAGATACGTTTTTCAACGCATGTTTCAAGCGAAATCTCATTATACAAATCTTTATCAAACAACTCATCAAATTGTTTATATTCCTCTATGGAGAGCTTTTCAAGAACCGTATCATTCTTAATGCAATAGGAAACGATTTCACCAACATGCTTATATGCAGTTCTGAAAGGCATACCCTTTTTAACAAGATAATCAGCAAGGTCGGTTGCATTTATGAAGCCCTTTTGCGCCGCAGCATACATATTAGCAGGCAAGGTTTTCATAGTAGCAATCATAGGTGTGAATACGCCAAGGCACATTTTAACGGTATCAACCGCATCAAATATTGCCTCCTTATCCTCCTGCATATCCTTGTTATATGCAAGCGGCAAGCCCTTAAGAGTAGTAAGAAGTGCCATAAGGTCACCGTAAACTCGACCTGTTTTGCCTCTTACAAGCTCTGCCATATCAGGATTTTTCTTCTGCGGCATAATGCTTGAGCCTGTTGTATAGCTGTCGTCAAGCTCAACAAACTTAAACTCCCAAGAAGACCATAGCACAACCTCTTCCGAAAATCTCGAAAGATGCATCATTACAGTTGCGAAATCAGCCATAAGCTCAACGCAAAAATCCCTATCTGAAACACCGTCAATACTATTCATCGTTATACCGTCAAACCCAAGTCTTTCAGCTTCAAATTCACGGTCGGTATTGTAGGTTGTTCCTGCAAGCGCACAAGAGCCTATAGGTGAATAGTTCATTCTGCTTACAGCATCGCGAATAC
>JAZSKL010000306.1:0-11112 GCA_045534855.1 Acutalibacteraceae bacterium | reverse complement strand
TCGGGAGTCATATCGGAGTTGTATCCGCAACCGAAAACGCCTGCCTTTTCAGCGGCAATCTGCGGCTGAGCAGAGTCACAGTGTTGAGAAATAACACCGCACTTAAAGGTATTGATAAGCTCTGTAGCATAAGCAGCCTCGTTAATCTCGTCTGCCCAGTTGCCAAGTCTCTTAACATAAATCTTTGCATCGGGATTTACAGCCTGTACGCCCATAGCAAAGCCGTTGATACCGGAAGCGGTTTCAGCGTAATCAGTAGTGTAAGCTGCAACGTAGCCTACATTATTGTTGCCTGTTTCAAGGCTCTTGAGACCTGCGGCAATACCTGCGAGGTAACGAGCCTGATAAGCACGACCGAAGTAGTTGTTGAAGTTGGTTTCGTTGCTCTTATAGCCTGTACCGTGAGAGAAGATTACCTTCGGATACTTAGCAGCAGCTTCTTCCATAGCATCGATATAGCCGAAAGAAATACCGAAGATGATCTTTGCACCCTTACCTACAAGGGTATCGATAGCGGCAAGAACCTTTTCCTTATCTTCGGGAACCTCGTCAACGATAAGCAACTGCTTATCAACATTGAGACCCAAAGACTTCATAGCGGTTGTAATACCGTTATGATGAGCGTAGGTGTAGCCTGCGGTGTCGTTCTTGCTGTTGATGTAAATAGCGCCAACCTTGAAAGAATAATCGTCCTTCTTTTCAGAGCCGCCGCAGCCTGCGAAGCTAAAGAGCATCAAAGCCGCAAGAACAAGTGCGATGATTTTTTTCATTTTTGTTTCCTCCTGAAAAATTTAATAATGCAGTGAATTTTTTCAAAATTCACCATACGCTATTATTTTACATAATTTAACCCAAAAATACAATACCTTTTTTACATTTTATCATTAAAAATGAAAAAACTTAATATATTATAAGTTCACCGTAAAAGGTTACGCCCGAAACAAAACCGTCAGAATTTATTTCAACAAATCCACCGGTATAAAATTCGCCTATATTGGCGCAGTCTTCCTTTGAAAGCTCTTTATATTCAACCTCTTCTTCCCCGTTTTGTACGGTAACACTTACATCGCAAAATTCAACATCCGCAGTACAAGGAAGTTCCCAAACGGTAAAATCCCTCGCGGCATCGCCATCATAATTATTAGCCGAAACCTTTAATTTTCCGTTTTCAAACCCCAAAACTGCAAGCTGTGCTTTGGTGATTTTATCGGTTTTAGTATACTGCAACGCACATTCGCGCGCGCCCTCAAGCTTATTATCAAGGTTTTCGTATACAACCGCTTCATCCCAGATATCTATTATCAGGTAATGTTCGTCATAATAAAGAATTTTCGCCGTTTCATCCTTTAAATCATCACACATTTTAAGGGTTACGGTTTTATCCTTTGCCGAATAAGAAAAGCTTTCAACCATATCACCGTTACCAACGGGCGAGCCACAGCCACAAGAGTTTGAAAATTCTCCGTTCTCATAAAAGCCTATACTGTAAACACAGCTTTCGTTATTGTTTTCCCAGTTTTTCCCGATTAAAAACGCGGCATCCTTTATACGGGGATTGTTTTTTGTAACTTTTTCGGTATCAGAGCAACCGCAAAGCATTAAAAAGACAAAGAATAAAGCAAGTATTTTTTTCATAATGTGAACCTCGCTTTTATTTTTTCTTCTTATGAACATTTCTTATAGTGCGTTTTTTCTTGGATTTTGCGGAATTAAAGCCTCTGTCGTTATCCTGTGTATTTCTTTTAGGCATAGTATTATCGGGGGTTACAAGACAATTTTTACCTGTGCCTATAAGGTCATATCTTCCTGCGGCTTTCAGCGCCGAAAGCACCTTTTGGCGGTTTTCGGGGCGGTAATACTGCAAAAGCGCCCTCTGTTCAGCCTTTTCCTGCATGGTTCTCGGAACATAAACGCTCTCCATAGTAAACGGGTCAAGGCCCGTATAAAACATACAGGTTGAAACAGTACCGGGGGTGGGATAAAAATCCTGCACCTGTTCGGGATGTAGTCCCTCCTTTTTAAGGAACACCGACAGCTCAATAGCATCCTTCATGGTGCTTCCCGGATGGGACGACATAAGGTACGGCACTAAATACTGCTTCTTTGCGGCGCTCTCGGTAAGGGAATAAAAACGCCTTTTAAAGCGCTCATAAACCTCAATCGGCGGCTTGCCCATACGCTTTAATACCGCCCTACTGCAATGCTCGGGAGCAACCTTTAGCTGACCGCTTATATGGTGCTTAACAAGCTCCTTAAAGAAGCTTTCATCCTCATCGGCTATAAGGTAATCGAAGCGGATGCCCGAACGGATAAACACCTTCTTGATTTTAGGAATAGCGCGAAGCTTGCGAAGAAGCTCCAAATAATCGGTATGGTCAACCTCAACCGCCGGACACATTTCGGGAGCTAAACACTTTTTATCGGGACAAAGTCCTTTTTTAGACTGCGCCCTACAGGAGTTTTTGCGGAAATTGGCGGTAGGACCGCCTATATCGTGAATATAACCCTTGAAATCGGGCATTTCGGTAATTATCTTCGCCTCGTTTATAACCGATTCGTGGCTTCGGCAGGAGATAGCTCTTCCCTGATGGTATGCAAGCGAGCAGAAATTGCAAGCGCCGTAGCAACCGCGGTTATGAATAACCGAAAATTTAACCTCCTCAATGCCCGGAACACCGCCCAACGCCTCATAGGACGGATGATAATCACGCATAAACGGCAGAGCATAAACCGCATCCATTTCCTCGGTCGTAAGGGGCGGCATCGGCGGATTTTGAACAACTATCATATCGCCATGGCGCTGAATAACCGCTCTTCCTCTTACCGCATCATGCTCGGTTTGTTGAATACGGCAGGATATAGCATACTGACGTTTACCCTTATCGCTTAATTCGCTTACCGCTTCAAAAGAGGGACATTCCTTTGCGGAAGTTACCTCATACTCACGTGTACTAACGGCATAGCAGGTGCCTAAAACATCGCGGATGTTCTTGATATCCTCACCGTCACGCAGTCTGTTTGCAATCTCAACAACGTGCTTTTCGCCCATACCGTACATCAGAATATCCGCCGTACTGTCAATAAGAACAGACGGGCGCACCGCATCATCCCAATAATCGTAATGAGCAAAACGGCGCAAGGATGCCTCAATTCCGCCGATAGCAATAGCAACATCACCGTAAATCCGGCGTATATTCTTACAATAAACGATAACCGCGCGGTCGGGACGAGCACCCGCTTTTCCTCCTGCGGTGTATGCATCATCCGAGCGTTTTTTCTTGGCGGCGGTATAGTGAGCCACCATTGAATCAATATTTCCGCCGTTCACAAGAAAGCCGAGCAACGGCTTTCCGAAGCGGGTATAGTCAGCATCGCTTTTAGGCTGTGAGAGTATACAAACGCGAAAGCCTGCATTCTCAAGAACGCGCGAAATTATTGCAGTTCCAAAGGAGGGGTGGTCAACATAAGCATCCCCTGTAACCAGTACAAAATCAGGGCTTTCCCAACCAAGCGACAGCATTTCTTTTTTAGTAATAGGTAAAAACGGCATATCCACACCACTCATTTAATATACTTTAATATGATTATTGTAACATATTATAAAGCGAAAAACAACAAAAAGGGGCGCAAAAAATGGAGCAACAGCCAAACGAAATCAAACCCGAGTGCAAAACGGGCGGAAATTATTTTTTTAAAATCTGCGTAGTTGAGGCTTTGGCGGTTATTTTTGTTATACTTTGCGTTTTAGCGGTAAAAATATTTTTTAAACCCCAATTTAAGGATTTGAAAAAATGGTACACCCAAAATCTTTTAACCGATACCGATACAAGCGAGGTTTTAAACCCCGAAAGGACTGACACACAAAATGAAATTTAAGTTTTTCGGAACAAGAATATATATATCCTTTTTATTTGCCGCGGTAATCGCATTTTTATTGGTGATAGACCGCACAGGACTTATAATCCCTACCCTTTTGGCGGTTTTAATTCACGAAATCGGTCATCTTTTGGCGATGTGGGCTATGGAATGTCAACCCAGACAAGTAAGGCTTGTTCCCGCAAGTGTTCAGATAATACGGGGATTTTCCAAGAAAAAATACGGTGAAACAGCAATCGCTGTTTGCGGACCTGCGGCAAATTTTGTGTTTTTTATAGTCTGCCTTATATGGTACAGCGTTGGTGAAAGTCGGTTTGCGCTTCAGTTTTCTGCGTACAATTTCATTATTGCGTTATATAATTTATTACCGGTAAGCGGACTTGACGGCGGAACGATACTTAAAAATCTGCTTTGTGGTAAAATGTCACCCGATAAAGCCGAGCAAATCGTTAGGCTGACTGCGTTTACTTTAGGCGTTTTCGCGGCGATTGCAGGAATTTTTATTACAATTACCCAACAATTCAATATTTCGATTTATATTGTTGCGCTTTATTTAATTATAACCTCCGTAGTAAAGCGGTGAGGGGGATTTAATTAACAAAAGAAAGATATTTTTTACAATCCTGCCTCACCTCATCCACCGCAAGCGGTCCCCCTTCCCCATTAAGGGGAAGTCTATTGGAACAGAAAATGTGTTCCCTACCACAAACGCCCGTAAGGCATATCGCATTGAAGATATATCGCATACGCAAGTATATATCGCAAATTTCGAAGAAATTTATATCACCTATTGTAGGGGCGGCTATCAGCCGCCCGTTTGATTTTGCGATAGTTTGATTTTTCGGAATGGAAACCCATCCCCTACGAAATACCAATTTATTATGTGCATACAAAAACCTCCGCGTGTTTTATAGCACGTGGAGGTTAATTTTAGAAAATTACTGTTTTTTTATTATTAGAAATTATTATACGGTTTTTCTGCGAGATACCGGTCTATCAACTGCTGAATACCCTTCATATCTGCGGAAGACTTGAAGATTTCAACAAAGTTGGATGCGCTGTATGCATAGTTCTTCTCGTAATATGCATCGAGGTCATACATACTATGAATTGCGGAGTTATCACAGAAAGCATAGGGCTGACCCTCTGCCTTTTCGCCTGTGATTGCCGAATATGTCATCAAAGCAGTGATATAGCCTGTAAGCATATTCGGATGATAACCATCGTTAGCATTTTTGCTTATAACAAAAGAATTTTTATTATACTCTAAAGTTGCACCCGGAACGGTGGTATCGCCCTTGATTATATCATTTACCAAATCGCCCCAGTCAACAACTGTAACGCCTGCGGCTTCTAATTCTTTGAGCTTTGTGAGTCTCTCATAGCTTTCTGCATGAGCGCTTCTATGCTCTAAAACGATAAACTTGGTATCAGGATTTGCAGCCTTGAATATTTCCATAACTGCCAAAACATTGTCATAGCTGTCCTTTGAGCCTGAACCCTCTTGGATTACAACATAGTCATAAACACGGTCGGTAAGGTAGCTCAAATGGTTTACGCCCTCACAGCCCTCATAGGTGCAGGACTCACCAAAGATATTACCAAGTCCGTGACCGGGCCAAGTCCAGTTGGTTACATTCGCTCTGATACCGTTTTGGTTGCAAAGCTGATAGAATATGCCCTTATCGTTTTGTCTTGTAGAGATATTGAGGTTTGTGTTGTATCTTTCCTCAACAACTCCGCCCCAATAGGTAAAGGAGTTACCTGTAAATAAAATTTTCATAGGCTCTGCCTGTGATTCTCCTGTCCAATTTTTATAGAGTATCCATTTACGCATATAAATGGTATCGGATGCGGCAAGTGCGCCGTCTGCATCGATATCGCCGTTGATAAATTCGGTAGCGCCGTTTGCAATGCTCTTCTTAACTCTTACAAGGTCTTTTACGTTTACAACGCCGTCACGGGTAATATCGCCCTTTGCATAAGCCTTATGAGAGAAAAATTCCATACGGTTTGCAAACATAATGGACTGACCTGCAACGAAAGTATTAGTCTTAACATTGATATTTACATATAAGTCTTTAGCAGTACCAGTTTTTATCATTGTATCAAACTTCGATACGCCGTTTAATGCAGAACTCTTAACGCGAACCTCCTGCCAATCGGGAGCGCCCTTTACAGTAAGGTCAACATAAGCTGTCTGTGTAGAGTAGCCACTTGCGCCCATTGACAAATTAAGTCTGAATGCTGTGTCTTTCTCTGTTTTTATCCAGAAACGAAGTTCAGCATCGGGGTTTTGAGCCCAAAGGTCCAAATTGGTTATAGCGTTGCTATACTTGAGGAACAATCCGAGCTGTGTAGAGCTCTTCAAATTAGCATAATCATAAGTATCAACTGCGGTAAGAGTGGTAGCCTTTGTAGCAAACGGAAGCTCACTGCAATCAGCAAACACTCTTGTTATGTTGCCGGTGCTGTCTACCTTATTGCTATAATTATTACCAAGAATATACTGTGTTTTATAAGGACGGTCAAATTCGGTAGTGATTTCACTTGTTAAGGTATGGTCATGGAATTCAAACTGGCTTACATAAACTGTACCGCCCTTGGTGTTAAGGAAGCCGTTAGCAGCAGTAGTAGAAAGACCTATACGACAAGCATCAACATCACCTTTTCCGAAGGAGTCAAAGTTACCCTTAGTAGTAAAGCCGTTTGCAGGTATTCTAACCTCAACCCAACCACTGTTTGCGGGAAGTGTTATTGACTTAGTAGCAATACCCTGAACATACTTATGGTTTTTACCATCAACATATTTTGAATATGCATAAATGTAAGGCTGGAATGTTAAGGATTCTTCGCTATCGTTCTTAATGTAGAAACGAAGGTCACCATTATTAGCTTTCCAACCGTACATTTCGTTGCGGTTGTTTGCGGTATCTCTTGTAAGTTTTATCGTTGCAAAAGCATAAGCGCCGGAATAACCGTTACCTGCCGTAGCGGTTATTTTGAATACGTTTTCGCTAGTAGGAATAAGGCGGTTATCATATACTTTTGTTTGTGTATAAGTAAGCTTTGTTCCGTTGGTAGCGTTGATGTTTGCCTTGCCCAAGGCGTTCACAACAACCGGATTGCACTGATATTCCTCTGCTATATAGAACATAGCGTTGGGGATATACTCTCTTGTATAGAAGTTGTATCCCTTGATAAGGGTGTAATCGGTATAATGCTCAATAACATAACCCTCATAAGCCTGATGTCCCTTTGTGATAGAGGGGGTTGACAATGCAACATGGTTTGTTCCGATATAGATGTTTCCATCATTGCGGAACGGGTAATGTGTATGACCGCTGATATGAATTACAGGGTATTTATCAAGAATTTCATAAAGCTTTGCGGAGCTTTCAACATAGTTCTTGTACGAAGAAGCATCTCCGCCGAGACCGTTTTCAAGTGTTGCAAAGTGGAAGATAAAGTAAGCCTGACCGTTCTTCTTTTCTACATTGTAGTAGTTGTTAAGAACCTTCTCAAGCCACGCAAGCTGTTCGTTGCTTACAGCAACATCGGGATGATAATCGCCGGTGTGACTGTTGGAAACCTTACCAACACTCATAAATACATACATATCATCCTTATAGGACATTGTATAGTCGGTAACGAGTGTATAGGGCTCTTGAGAAGTAGAACCATCCTCATTTGTTACGGTTTTGTAAAGTACGGTTTCTTCTTCCTCACTCGGAATGGTAACAACAAACTCATCACCCAAGGTATGATTCGGGTTAGCAAAATGCTTAATTCCGTTGTGTGCATTCTGAACTGCCTCTATATCGGTAACACCTGAAGCAAGCTGGGCAACAAGAATATCGTGGTTACCTAAAGTAGGCCAGAAGGTAATATCGGAATAAGTAGAGGAATGAGCGGTCTTATATTCATTATAACCGCCCTCGTTACCACGGTCGGTAATATCGCCGGAGTTGGTGATAATAGTACCGCCCATTTCACGCATGGTCTTCAAAACCTCTCTAAATGTCTCTATTGAACGTTCGTAACCGAAGTGGGTATCAGAAACATGGGCAGAGGTATATTTAAGCTCGCCCTTTTTAAGAATACGCCAAGCGGGAATTGAGAACTCTGTTACAAGATTTCCGTCTACTGCCAAATAAAGCTTTGTAGCGGTTTCGGGAATAAGTGTATGTGTTATAGCAGTATAGGTAAGCTTACCTGCAGTTTCGTCTTTTACTTCGAAATCGTTAAGGGTAGCCAAAGCATCGTAGCCTTGGAGCGCACCGTTATCGTCACCCCAGTAAAGACGGAAGTTTTTACCCTGATATGCGGCATCGGTAACGGTAACAGTACCGTCTGCACGACCAACAAAGGTTGTGGAGAATTTGTAATCAAATGCGGGGATTACAGCAATAGAAAGTGTAATTGAGCGTGTAGCCTCACCTACGGTGAAGGTAAGCTCCAAGCAACCCTCTGTCTCGGTATTAGCAGGAGTAAGCGTAAAGTTAGAAACGGCAAATTTAAGACTGCCAAGCTCCAACACGCCTTCTGCTATATTGGTGAGGTTGGCTGTATTTGTATAGTTTGTAAGAACAGAAGCGCGAATCGCCTCTTCAACTGCGGTTGCAGCCATTTCTTCGGTCTGTGATGCAACTGCGGGTTCTTCAAATACGTTGAGGTAAGGAGCAAGGTCAGTAGCATCGTCTGTCCAAGCGTCACTCATTTTATCAGCCAAAGCACCGCAGAGCATTTCGTATTCGGAAATTGCGGTATACTTATCTAACTTTGAATGGAATGCCTTCATATTAGCGGTTGCGTAGTAGTCAATATCGGCATTGGAATAGCAGTTATTAGAAGTTACAGCAGTTTCAAGACCGTAGTAATGAGAAACTACTGCACCAACATAACCGGGGTATTTTGCCTCAATTCTGCCCATGCTTATAACATCAGAAATCGAACCGCTGTTTTCAGCACTGCCCAAAACGCCTGCAAGACCTAATGTACCGCCCGAAATAGCAGCAGAATAACCTGCGGTAACGTCAACGTCTACAAAGCAGTCATTTATGCTCCAAGCACCGCTTGCAATACCTACAAGTCCGCCTGCGCGAGTGTTTTTGGATACGGAATCAATAATAGCACCGTCTGCATAAACATTTTGTATTTTACCGCCGCTTATATTACCGGCAACAGCACCAAGATAGGATGTTCCGCCCGAAACATAGGTATTAAAGTATACATCGGTAAGTTTGAGATTACGAACAGTACCCGAAAGGGTGCCGAAAAGACCGTAAGCGGAAGTAGTGCGTGCTACAGCCTCTGTTTTACCAATATTAAGACCCGAAACGGTATATCCGTTACCCTCAAACAAACCGCTGAAGGTAGTAATAGGTGTCCATTCAGATTGGCTTGCATCAATATCGTTTGCAAGCTTATAATAACCGTTTGCGGGATAAGCCTCATCTACGCCTATAAGCTTTAACTCATCAAGAGTTTCAATAAGGGTATAGTTTGCGGCTACTGCTTCCTTTTTATGGTCTGCAAACAAGGTAGGAATAGCATAATAACCGTCAACTGCAGTCCAAAGGGCATTGCCTTCGCTATCGGTTAAAGCTGTAAGTCCGCTGTAAGATTCAGCATTTGCAACATCAGTACCGTAAACGGTTGTTGTGCTTGCAATATCTTCTGCAAGGTTTTTAGCGTTTTTAAGTGTAATGCAGTTATCAATAGAATAGTTATTGATAAGCTTTGCACTACAAGTAACAGCGTTAGCACTTGAGCCCTGACGTGTTACAATATATCCGCCATAGTTATTAAAGGTATTGTTTGAATAACCTGTAACCGATATATTACCAACATTAAGGCAGTTTTCAACCGTTATATTTGAGTTGTTGGTGTAAATCATCAAAATACCTGCTGCCGAAGCGTAGGATGAATACTTTGAATAGTTACCGTGCTTTGCAACAATATCCGCACCGTTATAGCAGTTGATTACCTTATGTGTAGCACCTGAAGAAATTTGAGAGGTGGCAATACCTGCTACATTTATCTTGTGTGCAACATTCGTTACATTGATAGTACCGGAAAGAACTGCAACATTTTCAATACGGCAGGTTCCACCCTCCATACGGCCAACAACTGTTGCTATATATTGGGTGTTATTTCCGGATTTGCCAAGGTTAGCATAAACATCCTTAAAGCCAAGGTTTTTAATGGTGAATTTTTGAGCCTTGGCAACAAAGCCCCAATATATACCGGGCATTGTGCGATATGTGGGGGTTTCGCCGGTACGGTCTTCGGTCCACATATTGGAAATTATATGTCCCTGACCGTCAATTGTACCTGTAAAGTAGTCGGGTGAAGTATCGGTGATACTTGTAAAGCCAATAGGCACCCACTCCTCATCTGCAAGGTCAATGTCTGCTGTAAGCACATAACTTCCGCTGAGCGGATAAGCACTGTCACGACCTATTTTACGTAGGTCTTCGGCAGTAGCGATTTCAATGGCATCAGCCGCTGAAACGCTGATTGCGGTACAAACCGAGAATATGGAAAATACCATACACAAGGCAAGTACCAAAGACAAAAGTTTTCTTGTCTTCATTTTTTTACACTCTCCTTTAAATTTTTTTATTTTAATACTTTTAGAAAGCATTAAGAGTACTAAATTATTTAGTATTGTTTGAGCCTGCCTCACCTCATCCGTCACTTCATGACACCTTTTCCTCGCCGGAGACGGCACCCTTTTGTCCTTCGGACATTTCCCCTGACAGGGGAATTTCCATCAAGGGGAAGGCTTTTTGCAAAAGACGAGAAATTTTGGATACTTACCTCACCTCATCCGTCACTCCGTGACACCTTCCCCGCTGGGGAAGGCATACAAAAGTACAGCGGCCCTTTGCGTTTCTGCCAACCAAATTTCATCACCGAAAGGAGACTCCCCATGAACGTCCGCGTACTTCTGTCCTGCGCGCTGGCCGCCTTGCTTCTGGCCGGATGCGTCGCCCGTCTGCCCGCCGAAACACTCCCCGCGGATTCCGGGGATACCTCCGCATTGGAGCCGGAGACCATCGACGCCGTTCTGGCACTCCACGAGGCCATCGTGGCCCAGGGGCGGGAGCCGGTGGATCTGGAGGGCAACTACGGCGTCAATCTGGAGTACGAGCTGGAGGACTGCACGTATTTCCGCCGCTGTTCTATCCTTTATCTTCTCGGTGCTATGGAAAGCGAAGCCATCACGGA
>JAZSKL010000153.1:0-8151 GCA_045534855.1 Acutalibacteraceae bacterium | reverse complement strand
TGAGGCTGGTGCTATTGACGGTATAAGAAACCGTTGGCAGGAACTTCGTTACATAACATTGCCTTCAATGTCTCATATGCTGTTATTCTCTGCTGTAATGCAGATACAAAGCAGCTTCTCCATAAGTGCGGTTGCCGTTGAATTAGCGGGCTACCCCAGCGTTCAGCATTCGGTTGATACCATTGTTACCCATATGTCTGATATGGCAACTGTAAGATACGAGCTCGGATACGCATCGTCAATAGCCGTTGTATTGTTCTTGCTTATGGCAGGAACCCGCGCGGTAATAGGTAAGTTGCTTAATTCCGTAAGTAAGTAGGGTGGGTGATATATTATGCTGAAAAAACTTTATTATAAATATCGTATGGCTAATCCAAAGAAGCCTAATGCTAATAGATTTACCCGTTCAAAATTCGGCAATTTTATGTGTATGCTCCTTATTGTAAGCGCAGGTCTTTTTACAATGCTTCCGCTTATATATTCGGTAGTAACTTCCTTCAAGCCTATTGACGAGTTGCTTATTTTCCCGCCTACCTTCTTTGTTCGCCGTCCAACAACGGTAAACTATGTAGCACTTCCTGGTCTTCTTTCAAGCCTTTCCGTACCGCTTTCGCGTTTTATCTTTAACAGCCTTTTTATAACGGTTGTTACATCGGTTCTTAACATTATATTCTCTGCAATGGCGGCATTTTCGTTATCAAAGGGAACATATAAGGGCAGAAAAATTTTCTTCCTTGTTGTTCAGTTTGCGCTTATGTTTAATGCCTATACGTTATCTATTCCGCAGTATCTTATATTCTCAAAGTTACATATTGTAGATACCTATTGGGTATATATTTTGCCGCAGCTTGCAGGAACTCTCGGTGTATTCCTTATAAAGCAGTATATAGAGGGTTATGTTCCCGATGCTTTAATGGAAGCTGCAAAAATTGATGGCGCAGGTTATTTCAGAATTTTCTGGAGGATAATTATGCCCATAATTAAGCCGGCTTGGCTTACTGTTGTGCTTTTTGCGTTCAGAGATATTTGGGCAGCAATTCCAAACGGTACAATTTTTGATGAAGAGCTTAAAACACTTCCGCAAATAGTTACGCAAATCACCGCAGGCGGTGTAGCCCGTAACGGTAGTGCGATGGCTATAACCACTATAATGATGATACCTCCGATAATTGTATATTTCATTTCTCAAAGCAATGTAGTAGAAGCAATGAGCAGTGCTGGTATCAAAGAATAATATAAGGAGCGATAAATTTTATGCGTAAAAAAATAATGCGTTATTTGGCAGCGTTTTTATGCCTTGTTTGTCTTGTCTCCTGTGGCTTTACTGCTTTTGCATATTCATCAGTTGATCAGGTGCCGTATGAAAGCTATACCTATTGGACAGATATAAGCACCGAAAGAAAAGCGGTTTACTGCCGTCCTATGTACGAGGTAGAAATTGAGCTTAATTCTCTTAAATTAGGAATAGCAGAGTTTGATATTATAAATGATGTATATAGTGACGATAAAAATGTATATATCCTTGATAATTCAGGCAGAATAGTGATTCTTGACGGTGAGTATAACTTTGTAAAGGAAATAGGCGAGGCAACATCTGCTGACGGTAATGTTTATAATTATTCAGGTGCCGCAAGCTTGTATGTTCATTCCGATGGGTCGATATTCATTTCCGATACAAATAATCAGCGCGTTCTGCGTATTGATCAGAACGGTGCGGTTATGGATGTTTATACGCTTCCTGAATCATCGCTTATTCCGAAGAATTTCGTTTATAAGCCGCTTAAGGCAGTTATGGATTCTCACGGTTATCTTTATGTTTTAAGTGACGGTTCGTATTACGGTGCGTTGCTTTATGCGCCTGATAAGAAATTTACAGGATTTTACGGTGCAAATAATGTAACAACAGGAATTGCAACAGCTTTGCAGAATGTTATTAAAAGAGTGTTCTCAAATAACAAAAAGCAGAGTGCGAGTATTAGAACATTGCCATATTCGTTCGTTGATATTGTTATAGATAACAATGATTTTACTTATACTGCAACAGGTAAAACCGATAACTATGACCGCGTTGGTCAAATTAAGATGCTTAACCCCGGAACAGGTAATAACATACTTGATTCCGAGGAGGTAAACTTTACTGATGATGCCTTTAACACCACCTTGAAAAACGGTACTCAAATCGAGCAGGACATTGTAGGTGTTGAGGTTACTGATAACGGATTTATCTTCTGTTTAGAGTCGCAGTTCGGAAGAGTTTTCCTTTATGACCGTTCTTCAAGAATGCTTACCGCGTTTGGCGGAGGTCTCGGCCAAGGAAAACAACAGGGTACTTTCGATGCCGCAAACTCAATAGCACTTAACGGAACAGATGTTATAGTAAGTGATAAGAATAAGAAAACCATTACTGTATTTAAACCTACCGAATACGGTGAAAAGGTAATGGGTCTTATCGATATTACACTTGAGGGTAATTATATAGAAGCTCGCAAGGGTTGGGAAGAGGTAATTGCGCTTGACCGTAATTTCCAACCGGCTTACAGCGGTCTTGCACGTGCATATCTTGCCGATGGTAAGTATGAAGAGGCAATGAAATGGGCTGAAGAGGGTTACGACAGAGAAACCTATGAGTTGGCTTTTGAATTTTACCGCAAAGAGCTATTAGAAGATTATTTCTGGTTACTTGCCCTTGTTGTTGTGGTTTTAGTAGCAGGCATAATTGCTTTGCGTATATTCTTTAAGAAAAAGAATATTACTTTGATTAAAAACAAACAGATAAAGCTTATGCTGAATGCACTTATTCATCCGGCACTTACCTTTGAAGAAATAAAGGAAAAGAAACAAGGTTCAATTACCATTTCTTTTGTGCTTATAGCTTTATTTTATGTAACAGCCGTTATTCAGGTAATATGCGGCGGATTTATGTTCACTCAGTACGACCCTGCATCCTTTAACTCGCTTTGGGTATTGGTAAGAAGTGCAGGACTTGTAGTTCTGTGGATATTAAGTAACTGGATGATATCCACCCTTATGCAGGGTAAGGGAACAATGCGTGAAATTTGTATTGTTACCAGTTACAGCTTAACCCCGATTATAGTTGAAAGATTTTTAAGACTTTTGTTTACAAATGTATTACTTCCTACCGAGGCTATGTTCCTTACGGGAATGGATGTTTTGGCGATAGGCTATACATTGTTTCTCATAATAATAGGTCTTATAAAAATCCATGATTACAGTATGTCACGCTTGGTTGGCACAAGCCTTTTAAGTATTTTGTGGCTTGCGGTACTGGTATTCCTTATGATATTTATAGGAATGTTAGTTCAGCAAATAGGTGGTTTTGCCGTTACGGTATTTCTTGAGTTAGTTTCATAAAAAAGGAGGAATTGCTTTGAAATTACGCAAAATTATTTGCTCAGCTCTTGCTGTTGCATTGATTTCTACAAGCCTTACAGGCTGCGGAACAGAAACTAAAGTTAAAAAGAATTCCTTCGATTCTAAAATCGCATCTACCGTTATTACCGATACTTTTATAGCTGAAAATGATAATTTTAAGCTTGAACTTAATGAGTTGACTATGGGTATTATGCTTACCGATAAGATAACAGGTAACGTTTACGGTACAAACCCTGTTGATGAGGGCGGAATACAGTATGACGAATTCGGTATGCCCATAAAAAGGCATCCGCAACTTGAATCGGTATTGCTTTTAGAGTATCTTGATGTTGAAAAGAATACAACCGTAAAAGAAATTTCTTATAATGCAGCTGTAAAGGGCGGTCGTACCGTTTTGGAAAAAAGTGAAAACGGTGTGACTATCAGTTATTATTTTGATGATGCCCAGATTATGATTCCAATTACATATACCTTGCGTGAGGATGGCGTTAAGCTTACGGTTGACCCCAAAAAGATACAAGAAAACAAGAATATGCTTATATCCTTCTCATTAGCTCCGTTTTGGTGCTCTGTAAAGAATACGGAAGAGGGCGGTTATCTTGTATATCCGTCAGGCTCGGGTGCTCTTATTTATGCTAAGGAGATTTCTCAATCGGGTGAAGCATATTCGGCAGAGGTTTACGGTAAGGATTACGCTAAAGAGGAATCTAATAAGATTTATACCGAAAAGTCGGTAAGACTTCCTGTTTTCGGCGCAACCAATGGCAAAAATGCAAGCTTTGCCATAATTGAAAAAGGTGCTGAATCTTCACTTTTGGATGTTTCTGTAGGCTCAGGAGCTATCGGTTATTCGTCTGTATATGTTACCTATCAGGTACGCGGATATACAAGCAATCTGAAAGAACTTTATAATAACAGATATTATGAAGGTTTGGTTTATTCTGACATTATGGTTGAGGATGAGCTTTCAGTAGGTTTCTATCCGCTTTCAGGTGAAGGCGTTGGTTATAGCGAAATGGCGGCTACATACCGCGATTATCTTGATAAAACCTACGGTAAAAGCAAAAATACAGCAAGCTCTACATTGGATATAACAATGGTTGGCGGCGCTATGATTTCCAAATCTTTCCTTGGAATTCCGTATAAAACCATTTATCCTACAACCACTATTTCCGATGCCGAGAAAATACTCAAAGAGCTTAAGAAAAAAGGTGTTGCAGTTTCAAACCTCAACCTTTACGGTTTTGGTGTAAACGGTATTGATTCGAACGAGCTTGCAGGCGGTTTTGATATTGACGGCGAGCTTGGCGATGAGGACGATTTAAAGAAGCTTACAAAATCTGCTAAAGATACAAATGTATACTTTGATTTTGATACTGTTAAATTTACCGATTCATCGGATGGATTTGATAATTATTTCGATGCCGCAACAAGAGCTAACCGTAAGCCTGTTAAAGCTTACAATTATGACATTGCGGTGCTTGGAAAGGATGCAGAAGGTGCTTATTCGGTACTTGCTCGCGACAGAGTATCGGAGGCTGTTAAAAAGCTTTCGGATGAGACTGCAGATTGGGGTATGGATGGTATAGGTCTTTCAACCCTTTCAAGTATGGCATATTCTGATTATACCAATAAGAGTAACAGTAAATATTATGCAAAATCGGGTATGTCCGCGCAGGTAGAAAAGGCACTTAAAAATATCGGTAAAAAGAAGCTTATGACTAATGATGCCAATATTTATGCCGCTGCTGTGTCCGACCTTGTTATTAACGCACCTACCTTCACTTCAAGAGCAAAGATTTTCGATGAAGAAATACCGTTTTATTCAATGGTATTAAGGGGAAGAGTTTCTCTCTCAAGTGAAAGTATAAATTTAGCGGTTGAGCCAAAGCAACAGCTTTTACGCGCTGTTGAGTGCGGTATGGGTATTGCTTATACCGTTACTGCCGATTACTCAACAAAGCTTTTGGAAAGTAAATCAAATGTATTTTATAACAGCCTTTACAAGGATATAAAGGGTTCTATTGCAAATGATTACAACTTGGTTAGTGATTATTTTGAGAAGATTTCAAATTCTACAATAGAAAGTCATAAAATCCTTGAATCGGGACTTCGCCAAACAGTATTCTCTAATGGCGTAAGCGTGCTTGTTAACTATACTGACAAAGAAATAAGCTCAAATGCAGGTGTTGTACCTGCAAACAGCTTCTTGGTATGGGAGGCTTAATGAATGAAAAAGAAAAAATACCGCGGAATAGAACAAATTAAAAGCCGTTACGGCTGGTTGTTTATCTCTACGTGGCTTATCGGTGTAATACTCTTTTTTGCTATTCCCATAATCCAATCTATAATCTACTCTTTTTCGCAGGTTTACTTTGCAGAGGGCACTGATGGCACTATGCAAATGCAAACCGAGTGGGTAGGTCTTAAAAATTATAATTACATCATAAACGAAAATACCGATTATTTGGGTTGGTTAAGCAGATCGGTTACAAGCTTTTTGTATTCGTTGCCTGTTATAGTTTTGTTAAGCCTTATTTTGGCTCTTTTGCTCAACCAAAAGTTCAGAGGTCGTCTTTTCTTCAGAGCTCTTTACTTTATGCCGGTAATTATCGCAACAGGTGTTGTTATAAACCTTGTTGACGGTATGGCAGGAACCGATATGACTTCATCTTCGGTGAATGAATCGGTTTCAGGCGGTATGTTCAGCGTTCAGGATGTTATAGCAATTCTGGATTTGCCTGTTCAGGTTGCAGAGTTTGTTCAAAAGATAATAAGTGATATATTTGACCTTATTTGGAACAGTGGTATACAAACCGTACTATTCCTTGCAGGCTTGCAGTCAATTCCTACAACTCTATATGAAGCAAGTAAGGTTGAGGGCGCTACAAAGTGGGAAGAGTTTTGGTTTATAACATTCCCGATGCTTTCAAATGTTACTTTACTTGTTATCGTTTATACGATGGTTGAAATTCTTGTTAGCAACAACAACGTAATGGTCGCTCATATTTACAGCCTTATGAATGCCGCTGTGTATGATTCCACTTCTGCTATGATGTGGTTCTACTTCTTGGTAATAGGCGCAGTTATGGGAATTATCGTTCTGCTTTTCAAAAAGCTGTTGCAAAACAGATGGTCTTAAAGGGGGAGAAGTATGAAAACTGCAAATATTGAAATCAACTCTCCTTTTATATCAAAACGGTTGGATGGAATAAAAAAATCAGCTCCCTCAAAGCTTGGCTTTATCTTCCGTTTGGTTATGCTTATTTCTATAGGCTTTGTAATTATATATCCGCTTCTTTATATGGTTGTAACCTCTCTTGTGAGCAGAAATGGCTTCTTTAACTCAACGAGGGTTTGGATACCTGAATCTATCAGTCCTGCTTTTAACTATGAAATTGCTTGGGAGCTTTTGGACTATACCAATTCGTTTGTATCAACCATTAAATATGAAATCGTCAGCGCGCTTATTCAGGTTGCAACTTGTGCTGTTACGGCTTATGGCTTTGCAAGATTCAAGTTTAAGGGCAAGGGAATACTTATTGGTGTACTTTTCCTTACAATACTTGTTCCTGATATGATGGTTCTTATACCCAGAATGGCGAATTACTCTAAAATGGACTTTTTGGGAATTTTCGGCTTAATTGACAGCCTTACGGGTGTAGACCTTCGTCCTAATATTTTGGAAAGCGTTGCGGCATTTTATTTACCTTCGCTATTTTCAATCGGATTGCGTTCCGGTATAATGATATTTATCTATATACAGTTTTTCTCAAGCTTCCCAAAAGAGCTTGAGGAAGCCGCTTGGATAGATGGCGCAGGTCCTATAAAAACCTTTTTAAAGATTGCTATACCGTCTTCGGGCGTTGTTATAACAACCGTTTTGGTGTTCTCGCTTATATGGCATTGGAATGATTATCTGCTTTGTTCAATGTATCTTGATGCAGATACAACCCTTGCTATAGCGCTTGACAGATTGCCGAATACACTTTCAACACTCGGCTACCGCTTAAACCCCGAAACGCCTGAAACGTTGGCTTTCCAAATGGCAGGTTGTGTACTTTTTATCGCTCCTATGCTTATTGTTTATATGATATTGCAGCGTAAGTTTATAGAAAGTATCGACCGTGTAGGTATTACAGGTTAATGTTTTTAATCGGCTATGCCGATAAAATAAATTTAAAAAGGAGAAAAAATTATGTTTGGCAAAATAACCAAAATTTCCACAAAGCTTCTTTGCCTTTTGTTAGCTGCTGTTATGGTAGCCGGTTGTTCAGGTGATTCGGGCAGCGGTTCGGGCAGTTCTGATAAGAAGCGTCCCACAGGCACTACAGCAATTAAGGGTGTAAATACCGAGGAGTACCGCGGTACAACAGTTGTTTACGCAACATGGAAGGATCCTTATAAGAATGAGGATGGCAAGGTAATTGACAAGTTCCAGAAGAAATACGGTATTACTGTAAAAATTGATATGATTCCGCAGGATACTTACGTTCAGGAAGTTGCTGCTAAAATCGTAGCAGGCAATTCACCCGATGTATTCTTTGACAACTGCTTCTTCCCGGCATCTTTGGCAGTTCTTCAGCCGCTTGAGGCAGCAAAGATTGATACTACCGATCCTATCTGGGATCAGGGTATGTTTGAGATGTCTACCTTTGGCGGTAAGCCTTTCTTGGCAAATACTGTAGGTAACATATGGGCAGAGGTTGACTGTCTTTTCTATAACAAGAAAATTTTTGCTGATAACAATATAACCAC
>JAZSKL010000275.1:0-9838 GCA_045534855.1 Acutalibacteraceae bacterium | reverse complement strand
GTTGAGCGAAACGGAAACAATGTTGTTTATATAGATAAGTTTGAGTCTAACAAAAATTCTGTGCGGATGGTTTCGAGAATCGGTATGGAGCTTGGGATGACAACTACCGCCGTTGGTAAGGCGTTGCTTTCTCATTGCAGTGATGATGAGGTTTTATCTGTATGGAACGAAAGTGAGCATACCGTCAAAACGCAATATACCATTACTGAGTTTGAGGAATTTAAAAAGGAAATAAAAACGGTAAGGGAAAAGGGATACGCAGTTGATAATCAGGAGAATGAGCTTGGTGTTCGATGCGTTGCAGCAGCCTTGCCTGATGCATTCGGTGAGTACAGATACGCCGTAAGCGTTTCTGCACCGATAAACCGTATGGATGAAGAAACTGTAATTAAAACGGCAGAGAAACTATTAAAAATCAATTTGTGAGGAGTAATAATATGAAAAGAATTGCAAGTTTTTCGGTTGACCATGATAAATTAGAGCGCGGTATGTATGTTTCGCGTATTGATGGTGATGTAGTTACTTACGATATAAGAATGAAAAAGCCTAACGGAGGCGATTACCTTAATAACGGTGCTATGCATACCTTTGAGCATCTTTTTGCAACCTATGCGCGCAACACAGAGCTTTCTGACAGTGTTATATATGTTGGACCTATGGGTTGCAGAACAGGTTTTTATCTTTTACTTCGTGATAATGTATCGCGTAAGCAGGCGTTAGCTCTTGTTAAAGATAGCTTCGCTTTTATTGCGGATTTTGAGGGACAAATTCCCGGAACCACACGAATTGAATGCGGAAATTATCTTGAGCATGACCTTGATGGTGCTAAACAAAACGCCCGTGATATGTTAGATGTTTTAAAGAACTTTACTTCTGAAATGATGGATTATTGATATAAAAAAATAAAGCGTTCCGATTTTTGTTCGGAACGCTTTTTAATTGTTAAATATTATTGGTCGTTACGCGGAGCTGCTGCAGGAATCTGCTGTTTTAAAGCGGCGCGGGTCTTGCGGATTTCACCGAGATTTGCGGTAACGCTTTCATCAGCACGGCGCATAAGGTCATCAACAAAATCCTGTGCGGCTTTACGCATTTCACGGCTCTTACCCTGTGCGTTAGAGATGATTTCGGCAGCCTTTTCCTGAGCGAGCTTTACTATCTGCTCTTGAGCAACCATAGCCTTTGCGCGCTCCTCGGCACCTTTAATAATACCGTCAGCCTCGCGCTTTGCGGTTGTAATAATGTCAGCACGGTCGGCAACAATAGCCTTTGCCTGCTTGATTTCGCCGGGGATGTTAAGACGTATATCGTCAACTACCGCACGAAGCTTTTCAATGTCTACCAAAGTTTTTTTGCCGGGGATTTTGATACCGTTATCAAGCACCTCGTCAAATTGTTCAAGTAATTCGTCTAAAGTCATTTTTTCTTCCTCCGTATATAACTTTCTTCTTTAGTTGTGTCCGCCGAGTCTTTTCACGATATCCTCGTGAATTTCATCAGGCACAAAATCCGAAATATCGCCGTTCATACTTGCTATTTGCTTTATCATACTGGAACTCAAATACATATACTGCGTACTTGTTGTAAGGAACAGCGTTTCCACTTCGGGATTAAGCTTTTTATTGGTTAGTGCCATTTGAAATTCATATTCAAAATCAGACATGGCACGTAAGCCCTTAATTATTGCACTTGCTTTACGTATTTTAGCGTATTCGGCAAGCAGACCGTCATAGGAATCAACCTCAACATTGGGTATATCCTTGACTGATTTAAGTATAAGCTCACGCCGTTCATCAGGCGTGAAGGAGCAGCTTTTTTTGGAGTTTGCCATAACAACTACAATAAGCTTGTCAAACATAGCTGCAGCTCTTTTTATAATATCAAGATGACCGTGTGTTATTGGGTCAAAGCTTCCGGGATAGATTACTGTACTGTTTTTCAAAATAATTACCCCCTTTTGTAAAGCTCAACCGCAACCTTACCATAGCGGTAACTGCGGGAAAGTTTAAAATCACCGATTTGCTCGGCGGTTTTAACATCGGTAGGGTGCTCACAGAATATCATACCGTAATCGCTCATAAGCGGAATGCATTTTTCTATTGCCTCTTCAAAAAGACCAGCACCGTAAGGCGGGTCAACAAAAGCAATATCAAAAGTATCATTGCTTGTTGCACAGAACGATGAAAAATCAGATTTAACAACACGGCTTTGATTTTCGAAACCGGTATTTTTAATGTTTTGCTTTAATACATTTATTGAAGCATCGCTGCAATCAACAAAAACAGCACTTTCAGCGCCTCTGCTTAAAGCTTCTAAACCTAATTGACCTGAACCTGCAAACAGATCAAGAACCCGTCTGCCTTCAATGTCAAACTGTATTGCGCTGAAAAGCCCCTCTTTAACTCTTTCGGGGGTAGGGCGCACTACATCGTTACCCGGAACGGTTATAAGGCGTTTGCCTCTTGCAGTTCCTGTTATTATTCGCATTTACATCACCAAAATTGAAATAAAATATATAATGATAATTATATACATTATTATTATGACATCTTAAACGCAATATGTCAAGTTTTTTATTGCCTATTACAGTAAAAAACGAATTTGCGTTGTTAATAATATTAACAAAATATTGCCAAATTATTAAAGGTCAGTTAAAGTCAAAAAATATTTTCAAAAAACTATTGACATTTGTGAAACTGCGGTTATAATATAGTTGTTAGCACTCGAGGTGTTAGAGTGCTAATCTTTTAAAAGAACGGTTGGAGGTGACGGCAGGGTGGAGCTTTCTCCCCGAAAAAAAGCGGTACTTGCGGCAATAGTCCGTTCGTACATTGAAACCGGTGAGCCGATAGGCTCTAAAAACCTTATGGCGCTTTTGCCTAATGCGCCGTCTTCTGCAACACTTCGTAATGAAATGAGTGAGCTTGCGTCTCTGGGATTGCTTGCTCAGCCGCATACCTCGGCAGGCCGTGTGCCAACGGGGCTGGCTTACAGGATTTATGTTCAGTCGCTTATGTCGAGAGCGGAGATTGCCGAAAGTGCAAAGCATTATATAGGCTCGGCACTTAATGCAAATCTTTGTGATCCTGAAAAGCTTCCGATTCTTGCGGCAAATGCTTTATCACAGCTTACGGGGCTTCCTGCTTTTTCGTGTTATGAGGTCGGAGGCGATGTGGCGATAAAGCGCGTTCAGGTAATACCTGCTTCAAAGCGCGCTGTAATGATTTTTGTATTTACCTCGGATGGCAGGGTGAGAAGCCGTATATGCCGTTTAACCGAGAATGTAACTCCCTCTCTTATTTCAAGGTTTGAGGAAATTGCTTCAAAGCGTTTAAAACGATGTTACCTTGAAAATATGACCAAGGCGTATTTGCAAAATGTCGTTTCCCTTACAGGACTTGACAGTCTTGAACTAATGCCACTTATAACGGCAGTGTTTGAAATGGCGGATGAATTGGCAGTATCACAGGTTAATATCAGCGGAACATCATCGCTTTATAATATTTTCGGTGAAAATACCGCAAGAAAGCTTACGGGAATTGCCCGCCGCGGTGAAATGTTCAGCGAGTTTTTAGGTAACGGTCTTTGCGAGGGCGATTTGATATTTTTAAATGACAGTCATTATAACGAACTTAAAGGTGTTACAATGATTGCCGCTAAATATAAAACAGGTAATAAAACTGTCGGAAAAATCGGTGTTATAGGAAAGGGAAGAATGTCCTATGACCAGATTGTACCGAGTATAGAATATACAGCCGCTTTATTGAGTAAACTTATGGGTGAAGCGCTAAAAGATATGGAGGATTAACCGTGGCAGAAGAAACTAAACAGGTAAAAACCGAAGAAACCGAAACCCCTAAGCCTGAAAAAAAGGAAAAGAAAAAGAATAAAAAGGATGAAGAAATAGAAAGCCTTAAAAAAGAGTTGGATGCAAAATCTGATTTATTGATGCGTACTGCGGCTGAATTTGATAATTACAAGCGCCGTACCGAGCGTGAAAAAGCAGGTGTTGCCGAATATGCCAAGGCAACCCTTATAAAACAGCTTCTTCCTATTATTGATAATATCGACCGTGCAGCAGCCGCTGATAAAGAAAGCGCTGAATACATTAAAGGTATTGAAATGATTGTAAAGCAGTTTGAGGGTATTGTTTCAAATCTCGGAATAAAAGAAAACGCAGCAGCAGGAGATAGCTTTGACCCCAACTTCCATGAGGCTGTAATGCATATTGATGATGAAAGCTATGGCGAAAATGTTATAGCCGAGGTCCTTCAAAAGGGTTATTCCTTGGGAGATACGGTTATTCGTGCCGCTATGGTAAAGGTTGCAAACTAACACATAATAAAACATTTATATATAAAAAGAGATTAAGGAGAAATTATTATGGGAAAAATTATTGGTATTGACTTAGGTACAACAAACTCCTGCGTTGCAGTTATGGAAGGCGGCGAGCCGGTAGTTATTGCTAATGCAGAGGGTGCAAGAACAACCCCGTCTGTTGTTGCTTTTTCAAAAACAGGTGAGCGTATGGTAGGTCAGGTTGCAAAGCGTCAGGCTATCACCAACCCCGACCGTACAATCAGTTCTATCAAGCGTGAAATGGGTACAGATTACACCGTTGCTATTGATGATAAGAATTATACACCGCAGGAAATTTCTGCTATTATTCTTCAGAAGCTTAAAAATGATGCAGAGGCTTACCTTGGAACAAGTGTTACCGAGGCTGTTATCACCGTTCCCGCATACTTTACCGATGCACAGCGTCAGGCTACAAAGGATGCAGGTAAAATTGCAGGTCTTGAGGTTAAGCGTATCATAAACGAGCCTACCGCTGCAGCTTTGGCTTACAGCATTGATAAGGAAGACGACCAGAAAGTAATGGTTTATGACCTTGGCGGCGGTACTTTTGACGTTTCTATTATAGAAATGGGTGACGGTGTTCAGGAGGTATTGGCTACAGCAGGTAACAACCGTCTCGGCGGTGACGATTTTGATAAGCGCGTAATGGATTATATCGTTGCTACCTTTAAAGCAGAACAGGGTATTGATTTGTCAAATGATAAAATGGCTATGCAGCGTGTAAAGGAAGCTGCAGAAAAGGCTAAGATTGACCTTTCGGGTATGACTACTACCGATATCAACCTTCCCTTTATTACTGCCGATTCTACAGGTCCTAAGCACTTTGAAACCACCCTTACAAGAGCAAAGTTCAATGAGCTTACCGCTGATTTGGTAGATGCAACAATGGGTCCTGTTCGTCAGGCACTTGCTGACTCCGGTCTTGATAAAAATGAGATTAACAAGGTTCTTATGGTTGGCGGTTCTTCCCGTATTCCTGCCGTTCAGGAGGCTGTTAAGAGCTTTATGGGCAGTGAGCCATTCAAGGGCATCAACCCCGATGAGTGCGTAGCTTTGGGCGCTTCCTTGCAGGCAGGTGTTCTCGGCGGCGATGTTAAGGGTCTTTTGCTTCTAGACGTTACTCCGTTGTCTCTCGGTATCGAAACTATGGGCGGTGTTTCCACCAAGGTTATTGAGCGTAATACCACTATTCCCACCAAGAAGAGTCAGGTATTCTCTACCGCTGCAGACGGTCAGACATCTGTTGAGGTTCATGTTCTTCAGGGTGAACGTGAATTTGCAAAGGATAACAAGACTCTCGGTGTATTCCATCTTGACGGTATTGCTCCTGCTCCCCGCGGAATCCCCCAGATTGAAGTAACCTTTGATATTGACGCTACCGGTCTCGTTCACGTATCTGCTAAAGACCTTGGAACCGGTAAGGAAAACGATATTACAATTACTTCTAACACCAATATGTCCAAAGAGGATATAGATAAGGCAGTTAAGGAAGCTGAGGCTTATGCTGCAGAGGATAAGAAACGCCGTGAGGCTGTTGATATCCGTAACAATGCTGACCAGATGATTTACCAGACAGAAAAGACTGTTTCAGAGTTTGGCGATAAGCTTTCTGATGAAGAAAAGTCTAAAATCGAGGCTGCTAAAGAGGCTTTGAAGGAAGCCTTGAAGGGTGAAGATGTTGAGGCTATTAAGGCTCGTCAGGAAGAGCTTCAGAAAGAAATTTATGCAGTAAGCGAGAAGGTTTATAAGGCTGCTGCCGAAGCACAGGGTGCTGCAGGCGACCCGAATGCACAGGGCGCTCCTAACGCAGACCCAAATGTTTACGAGGCTGACTACACAGACGTAGACGATAATAAGTAATTTGTAGGCACAATGAATATGGGTCGGTGTATTCATCGACCCATAGACCAATTTTAACATATTCCGTAGGAGAATAACTGTGGCTGAAGAAAAAAGAGATTATTATGAGGTTCTCGGTGTTGATAAATCGGCCGGCGAGGACGAACTGAAAAAAGCATACCGAAAGATGGCTAAAAAGTACCATCCCGACCTGCACCCCGGTGATGCCGAGGCTGAAAAAAGCTTTAAAGAGGTCAACGAAGCCTATGAAGTGCTTTCAAATTCTGAAAAGCGCGCGCGTTACGACCAGTTTGGTCATGCAGGTGTTGACCCTAATTTCGGCTCAGGCGGCGGTGGCTATGGCGGCGGATTCGGCGGATTCGGCGATTTCGGAGACCTTGGCGATATTTTAGGAAGTATGTTCGGCGGCGGATTCGGCGGTGGCGGAAGAAGACAAAATCCAAACGCGCCCCGAAGAGGAAACGATGCTTCCGCAGTTGTAAATCTTTCTTTTGAGGAAGCCGCCAAAGGCTGCAAAAAGACGGTTAAGGTTACAAAAATTGATAACTGTACCGAATGCGGCGGCTCAGGCTGTGAATCGGGTCATACCGCAAAGACCTGTCCTGTCTGTCACGGTACGGGCAGTGTTACAGCAACCCAGCGCACACCGTTTGGTATGATGCAGACACAAAAGGTTTGCGACCGCTGTAAGGGTAGCGGTAAGATTATCGAGCATCCTTGTAAGGTTTGTGCCGGTAAGGGCAGAATACGTCATACTGTTGACGTGGATGTTGATATCCCCGCAGGTATTGATGATGCACAGGTTATCAGTATGCGAGGTGCAGGTGATGCAGGTGCAAACGGCGGTCCTTCGGGTGATTTGCGAATCAATGTAAATGTGCGTCCGCACCCCATTTTTGAGCGTGACGGTTACGATATTTACTGTGAAATCCCAATAACCTTTACGCAGGCGGCTCTCGGTGCTGAAATAACCGTTCCGACTCTTGACGGTAAGGTTAAGTTCCAGATACATGAGGGAACACAGCCGGGCGATGAGTTTAAGCTTCGCGGAAAAGGTGTTCAGAGACTTCATTATTCCGGCAAGGGAGACCAGTACGTAAGGATAATCGTTGAGGTTCCTAAAGAGCTTACTAAAGCCCAAAAGGATAAGCTTAAGGAATTTGACAGCGCCACCGATGATAAAAACTATAAAAAACGCAAATCCTTTATGGATAAGGTGAAAGAGTTTTTTAGTGAATAATTTGAAAGTGCCTTGCAACTGCAAGGCACTTTTGTTTTTTATCAATGTTTTTCGTCTATGCCGGGGCGGACGAACAGCTTTTTGAATGCCTTTAAATTAAATGGGATTATCGGGAAGAGATAACCTCTGCCGGATAGGGTTTTTGAAAGACCTAAAGTTACGCAAATGAATAATAGTCCGGCTAAAAATCCCCACAGTCCGAATATTTCTGTTAAAACAAGCAAAAGAATGCGTTGGAATTTCATAGCATAGCTCATTTCAATACTTGGCTGCGTGAATGCGGCTATGGTTACAAACGCCATAAACAGTATTGCCTCTGCAATAAGCCAGCCTGTGTTTATTGCAAATTCCGAAAGTAAAAGTCCTCCGATTATACCAAGTGAATTTGACAAAGTATCGGGTGTGTTGAGAGAGGCTAATTGCAAACCGTCAACAATGAATTCAAGTATCAGAAACTGCCAGAACAGCGTTAGCGCAACATTTTTATCAGGCGCTATGAATTCTAACCAATCGGGCATAAACTGCGGATTTTTAACAAGCAGTAAATAAAGTGGTGTGATAACAACGGTCAGTATTGTTACAAGAGTGCGGATGATTCGGGTATAACTGCCTACAATCGGCATAAAGTAGTAGTCATCAACATCCCTGAAAAAGTCGGCAAATGTTGTTGGAAGTATCATAACTGCGGGGCAGTTATCCATAACAAGTATTATCTTGCCGTCAAGAATACAGGCGCTTGCATAATCGGGTCGTTCGGTGAATTTAAAACGCGGATAAGGATTAAAAAAGTTTGTTGGAACAAGCGCTTCAATTAAAGCCTGCTGTGTCATTGAAAGTCCGTTGATTTGGATTTGTTTTAGCTTTTTTCTCAAGATATTTAATGTTTTTTGGTCGGCAATACCGTCAATATAGCTTATTGCTATATCCACCTTTGAGCGTTTTCCTATCTGCATATATTCCATACGAAGATTTTCGGTGCGTATTCGCCGTCTTATCATAGCGGTGTTGAATATCAGTGTTTCAACAAAACCATCGCGCGAGCCGCGAAGTGATTTATCTTTTAACGGCTCTTCGATGCCTCTTACGGGATAGGTACGGGTATCGATAATCAGTCCGCCCGCTATACCGTCTATAAGAAGCAAAGCAGGACCTGAAAGCACCGCAGTTATCATAGCTTCGGTTTCGTAGGTGTAATCTACCTCAACATAAGGCATTTTTATTTTGCTGAAATGCTGCATATCAAGTATCGGCTTTAGGTCTTCGGGTGTTTGCTTGAAAAGAAATTCTATCATCTTTTCAAAAACCTCATCTTTTATAAAACCGTCAACAAAATAAAGGTAGGCACGTCTTTCGGCAACAACCAATTCTCTTTTTATAAGGTCAAAGCTCTGTTCGGGTTGAAGTGCCGCATCAAGGGCTGCTATCTGACTGTCAAAATTATGCATAAAAAACCTCCTGTGGGTTACTGCGTTTAGTATTCCCATAAGGAGGCTTTTTATTTATAGGTTTTTGTCTGTTTTTTCTTCGGAAGGCTTATTTCTACTTCGAATATCGCGTATTACCGTGAAGGTTAAAATTACTGCAACTGCCGCAAAAAGGGCAATTCCTGCTGCGGCAATAAGCGTATATGCCGATTGCTCTGCGGCGTTTTTAACGGTGGCACAATCGTTTATTGAAAGAGTTTTGAAAAAAAGATTATATAATTCATCAGCATTACCTGAATTGGTAGAAATGCGAAGGGTATATAGCTTTGATGAGCATACGGTTATATATTCATAAACCTCAAATTCATCCGAATCTTTAAGCTTCAGCTTGATGAACGGGGTATTGGATTTCCCCTTTAATACACCGCCGTTTTCAAAGCTGTCGCCTGCAAGGCTTTTGGCAATATCCGAAAGATTGTTTTTATCCAAACGCGAGAAAGAAACGGTTTTTTTGCTGAATTCACTTGTCTGTGCCGTTAAAAATATCTGCTGTGAATAACCGTCATTTGCCGCAATATAAAGAATATTGTTTTCTTTAAAATAGCGGTCAAGCTCTGCTGCAGTAGTGGAAAAAATAACCGCAAGCTTTGATTTATCCTCATCAGCTTTAGCGCTTGTAAAGCCTTTAGGAGTGGTTATTTCGAACTCCGAAGCCTTGGCTTGAGCGCTTAACGGACAGCATACTATAATCAGTGCTGTAATAAGGCAAAAAAGTTTTTTCAAAACTACACCGTCTTTCGTTTGTTTAGTCTAATCCGTTCTGCCTGCGTGCGGCAGTAAGTGTATTCTTCATAAGCATAGCAATGGTCATGGGTCCAACACCGCCGGGTACAGGGGTAATAGCACTTGCTTTCTCGCATACCTCATCAAACTTTACATCGCCGCAAAGCTTGCC
>JAZSKL010000158.1:0-5307 GCA_045534855.1 Acutalibacteraceae bacterium | reverse complement strand
TATGATATACTAATTTAGTTAGTTTTATTTTTTAGGAGTAATAAAATGAATTGGACAGAAATTACGGTTGAAATTCCTCAAAAGGATACCGATACTGCGGCAGCTATCGCTAATATGACAGTGCCTTACGGAATTTATATTGAGGATTATTCCGAGCTTGAACAGGATGCTCTTGAAATTGCTCATATTGACCTTATTGATGAGGAACTTGTTTCAAAGGATAGAACAAAATCCATTATTCATATTTATATATCTGAATGTGATAATGCACCCGAAGCGGTTGCTTTTTTAAAGGAAAGGCTTGTTGCAGAGGGTATAGATGCTGTTATTGCATCTGTAGGCGTTGAGGATACCGATTGGAATGAAAACTGGAAAAAGTATTTTAAGCCTTTTGAGGTTGGTAACCGTTTGGCTGTTTGCCCAAGCTGGGAGAAATACGAAAACCGCGAAAACCGCACAGTGCTTATGATTGACCCAGGTGCCGCTTTTGGTACGGGAACACACGCAACAACCTCGCTTTGTATGGCTATAATGGAAAATGTTGTAACCGAGCAGTGTAAGGTTCTTGATATAGGATGCGGAAGCGGTATATTAAGTATTGCAGGTGTTCTTTTGGGTGCGAAAGAGGCTGTTGGTGTTGATATTGATGCACAGTCGGTAAAAACCGCAAAGGAAAACGCCGAGGTAAACGGTGTTTCGGATAAAACGGAGTATTTTGTGGGCGACCTTGCTGATAAGGTAAGCGGCAAATACGAGGTTATTTGTGCTAATATTGTTGCTGACGTAATTATCCGTCTTTTTGAGAATGTTGCCGATTTTATGACCGATGACGGTGTACTTATTGTTTCGGGTATTATAGATATCAGAGCGGATGATGTAAAGAATGCCGCCGAAAAGCACGGCTTTAAAATAACAGAGGAATACACCAAGGAAAATTGGTGTGCTTATACTATACAAAAGTGATTGGAGAGTAAAAATAATGCTGGAGTTTGAACAGCTTAAAGCCCGCCTTACCGCTAATGAGCAGGAGGTACATGACCTTAAGGATGCTATAGCTTATGATGCGTTAAAGCGCGAAATAGAAGAGCTTGAAGCAAAGGCTTCCGACCCGTCTTTCTGGGATGATATGGAGACTTCACAGAAAATCCTTAAAAAAACAGGTAAGCTTAAAAATACGGTAGCTCTTTATGAGGGGATAAAAACAGGATACGAAGATCTTCTGGTGCTCATTGAAATGGGTGATGAGGAGGGTGACCTTTCACTTATAGAGGAAATAACCACTTCTATTGAAGCTCTTGAAAAGGATATTGCATCGCTTCGTCTTGAAACCTTGCTTACAGGTGAATACGATGAATGCAATGCAATTCTTACATTCCATGCAGGCGCAGGCGGAACAGAGGCTATGGACTGGGTGCAGATGCTTGTACGTATGTATATACGTTGGGGTGAAAGGCACGATTTCAAGGTTAAAATGCTTGACTTTCTTGATGGTGATGAAGCCGGTCTTAAGAGCGCAACACTTCTTGTTGAGGGTACAAATGCTTACGGCTATTTGAAGAGTGAATCGGGTGTTCACCGCCTTGTGCGTGTTTCTCCGTTTGATGCTTCGGGAAGAAGACATACATCTTTCTCATCTTTAGAGGTTATGCCCGAAATAAATGATGATATAAAAATAGAAATCCGTGAAGAGGATGTTAAAATGGATGTTTTCCGTTCGTCAGGTGCGGGCGGTCAGCATATCAATAAAACTTCTTCTGCGGTGCGCCTTACCCACTTGCCTACAGGTATAGTTGTTGCCTGCCAGAATGAGCGCAGTCAGGTGCAAAACCGTGAGCAGGCTATGAAGATGCTTAAATCAAAATTGATGGAAATTAAAGAGAGAGAGCATCTTGAAAAGATAGAGGATATCAAGGGTGTGCAAAAGGAAATTGCATGGGGCTCGCAGATACGTTCTTACGTGTTTATGCCTTATACACTTGTTAAAGACCACCGCACAACCTTTGAAATGGGTAATGTAAATGCTGTTATGGATGGTGAGCTTGACGGCTTTATAAATGCATATTTAAAGGCGGCTTCAAAGGGCGCATTGCTTGAAGCTACAGATGAATAAAAAGATGGATTTATTTATGAAAAGAATAGTTGCAATTTTACTTTGCTTTGTAATGCTTTTTGCATTTGCAGGCTGTGGAGAAGATGAAAAGACCGATGGTAAAAAGGAATCGGGAAGAATACTTTTTAACAATGTAAAGTTTGATAAGTATGTAAAGCTTGGCGATTATAAGAATCTGACTGTTGATACTACATCAAAGGAATATACAGAATTTTATAATTCCATACTTAAGTCCGATGTTGAGGATAATGATTTCTACGGCACAAAAGCAACAGGTAAAATAGAAAACGGCGATATTGCCAATATTGATTATGTAGGAAAAAAAGACGGTGTTGCATTCCAGGGCGGTACTGCAAGCGGTCAAGATCTCACAATCGGTTCAGGTACCTTTATACCCGGATTTGAAGAAGGTCTTATAGGTGTTGAAATCGGTTCAACCGTTGATCTTAACCTTAAATTCCCTGATAATTACAGCAATTCCCCCGATCTTGCAGGAGCAGCGGTAGTATTTACCGTTAAGGTAAACTCTGCAAAATCTCCGCTTAAGAGCGAGGAATATTATAAAAAGCTTGGTTTTTCTTCGGTTGAAGCCTATAATGACGATGTTAAAAAGCGTGCTGTTAAGAATTACTTGTTAAATGCTGTATTATCTAAAGTTACAGTAAGCGATTATCCTAAAGCTGATCTTGATAAGCTTGTTAAAACGAATATTGAGTTATATGATAATATGTATAAGATGCAGTACGGTATGGATTTAGAATCCCTTCTTTCGGCATCGGGTCAGACAATGGATTCTTTCAAAAAAAGCCTTACCGATAGTTATGTAAAGCCTATGATGAAAGAGCAAATGGCATTTTACAATATTCTCGATAACGAAGGCTTAAAGGTTACTTCGGCAGAGGTCAATGAAAAAATTGACGAACTGTTTAAGGAATATAATACTGCAGAGTCGCAGATGACCAAAGAGAAGTTTGTTAATTCTGTGGGCAAATATTATTTTGAGACTCTGGTGGTAAGCGAAAAGGTATCCGATTATCTTTATAAAAACGCCGAAATTAAATGATAGAGCTTTTTACGGCAAGGGTTTCGGATTTTACAAAGGAACAGTTAAATGCCGAATACCGTTGCCAAACAGATGCAGTTAAAAGCCGTATTGATAAAAAGAATGAAAAGGGTAAAGAGGAAAGCCTTGCAGCACTCTGCCTTTTAAGACGGGCAATAAAAAAGGTATTCGGAGGAACTGATTATACCATTAAATATAATGAAAACGGCAAGCCGTTTACCGATAAATGCTTTGTAAGCTTATCGCATTCGGGCGGTTTTGTTGCCTGCGCTTTATCTGATAAAAATATAGGCTTGGATATAGAAGTCTTAAAGAATATAAAAAGACGTGATGTTTATATATTTTTTACCGATATGGAAAAAAATTATGTAAATGAAAATCCCCGATTGCTGTCTCAAAGGTTTTTGGAAATTTGGACTAAAAAGGAAGCTGCGGTTAAATTTTATTCCTCTCGTCTTTGCAATTGTGCTGATATTGATACCTTTAATTTACCTAAAACACTTTCTGTTTTAACAAAATGGCAGGATAATTTGGTTATTTCGGTGTGTGTAGAGGTGTAAAAGGTGCTATAAATGGTGCGTTTTGCGGTTTTTTTCTAAAATTCGCGGAAAATCAAAAAAAATGCTTGCATTATTGAATGTTTTCTGTTATTATAGTCTTTGCTATCGTGATCGGATATCCGATCTAACTAAAAGGAGGTGCAGACCATGGCTAAATGTGAAATCTGCAGTAAAGAAATCGCTTTCGGGATAAAGGTTTCCCACTCCCATCGTCGTTCCAATAGAACTTGGAAGCCGAATGTTAAGCGCGTTAAGGCAATCGTTAACGGTTCTCCCCGTCGTATCTACGCCTGCACCCGTTGCCTTCGTTCGGGCAAAGTTACGAGAGCTATCTAATCGTGATTTCTTAAAAACTAAACTCCGTATCATACCTTTGGGTTTGAACGGAGTTTTTTTCTAATTTCTTAAGGAGAGTAAAAATGATTAAGGCAGTGCTTTTTGATTTGGACGGAACTGTTGCCGATACCTTAAAGGATTTAGCGATATGCTATAATTACGCTATCGGCAAACACGGATTTCCTACCCATGAAATAGAAGAATATAAAGAGCTTGTTGGTCGTGGTATACTTGATGCAATAATGCGCGCTTTGCCCGAGGGTAAAAGGGACGATGAAACAATAGCTAAATGTAAACTTGATTTTGATGAGTATAATGCTGTTCATTCATCTGATTATACAAGCGTTTATGACGGTGTGCCCGGAATGCTTGAGGAGCTTAAAAAAATGGGCATTAAGCTTGCAATTGTTACAAACGGAGCGCAATCAAGAGCTGATTTTATGGTTCCGAATCTGTATGAGGGCGTTTTCGATTATGTTCTCGGCAAGCGTGACGGTGTTGCGGCAAAACCAAATCCTGAACCGGCATTCATTGTAATGAAAGAGCTTGGCGTGGAAAATTTTGAATGCTTGTTTGTAGGAGATTCGGGTATAGATATGCAAACCGCAAAAAACTGCGGTGCCGCGGCAGGTGTAGGCGTTTTGTGGGGCTTCAGGTCAAGAGAAGAACTCGAGAGAGACGGCGCTGATTATATTATAGACCGTCCCGAAATGCTGCTTGATATAATCAGGGAGAAGAATCTTGAGTTATAATTATACCAAAACAAAGCTTGCTTGCTATTCGGGCTTTGTTGTTCAGGCGATAGTTAATAATTTTCTGCCTATTCTTTTTATTATTTTGCAGGATAGCTATGATTTAAGCTATGAGGCCCTCGGAAGAATCGTGCTTTTTAATTTCTGCACCCAGATTGCGGCAGACCTTTTAACACCTAAAATTACCAATTTGGTAGGGTATAAGGGCTGTGCCGCGTTATCGCAGTTTACTGCGGCGTTGGGTCTTATAATGCTTTCCTTTATGCCGAATGTATGCTCAAGCCCTTATGTAGGAATAGTTATTTCGGTAGTGGTTTATGCTATCGGAAGCGGTATGATGGAGGTTATTTTAAGCCCTATTATGGAGCTTCTGCCAACCAAAAACAAGGGCGCAAATATGGCGTTTACGCATTCGTTTTACTGTTGGGGACAAGCATTTACCGTAATTCTTACAACTGTTTTTGTTAAAATGATTGGTGATGTTAA
>JAZSKL010000317.1:0-4025 GCA_045534855.1 Acutalibacteraceae bacterium | reverse complement strand
ATAAATCCGGGTGCTTATACCCATACAAGTATTGCACTTCTCGATGCTGTAAAGGCAGTAGGAATACCTACGGTTGAGGTACATATTTCGGATGTCAGCGCTCGGGAGGAATTCAGGCAGATAAGCTATATTCGTTTGGCTTGCGTTAAAACGATAACAGGTCACGGTATAAACGGCTACTGCGAGGCTGTGGAATTTTTGGTGAATTTAAAATGACAGTTACAATAGCACCGAGTACTGCAAACGGCAGAATTTATGCGCCGCCTTCAAAAAGTATGGCGCATCGCAACCTTATTTGTGCGGCACTTTCTTCGGGCAGTACGGTTAAAAGAATAGATTATTCTGATGATATTAAGGCAACCCTCACAAGCCTTGCGGCTTTGGGTGCGGATGTTAAAATGGACGGTTCAACCGTTTATATCGGCGGTTTAGACCCGTTTAATCCTAAATTTCCCGAAAAGCTTTATTGTCACGAGAGCGGTAGTACGCTTCGCTTTTTAGTACCGCTTTGCTTGTTATCCGGCAAAAAAACGGTGCTTTCGGGCAAAGAAAGACTTTTTGAACGTCCTTTGAGTATTTATGAAAATATATGCCGTGAGCAGGGGATATATTTTGATGCTCAAAAAAACTCACTTACTGTAAAGGGAGTTTTAAACAACGGCAGATATGCGGTTGCCGGTAATGTTTCAAGCCAGTTTATAAGCGGACTTTTGTTTGCTTTGCCTCTTTTGCCGAACGACAGTACGATTGATATAACGGGTGCGTTTGAAAGCGCTTCGTATATCAAGCTTACTTTAAAAGCTCTCGGCGATTTTGGAGTTAGGGTAACAAGAACAGATGAAACCACCTTTTATATACCGGGCTCTCAAAGGTTTAAACCAAGGGAAATTGCAGTTGAGGGCGATTATTCCAATGCCGCATTTTTAGAAAGCTTTAACCTTTTCGGCGGTAATGTTATGGTAGAGGGCTTGTCACCTGATAGTTTTCAGGGAGATAGGGTATACCGCGAGCATTTTAAAACGCTTTGCGAAAGTAACCCTGTAATCGACCTTGCCGATTGTCCTGATTTAGCACCGATACTATTTGCGGTTGCGGCGGCTAAAAACGGCGGTGTGTTTACCTCGACTGCAAGGCTTCGAATTAAAGAAAGCAACCGCGCCGCCGTAATGCAACAACAGCTTGCGAAGTTTGGTATTGAGGTAGTGGTTGAGGAAAACCGTGTAGTAGTTAAAAAGGGCGAGCTTCACCGACCTATCGGGATGCTTTACGGCAATAATGACCACCGCATAGTAATGGCTTTAAGCGTTCTTTGCTCTATAACGGGCGGAACTATTGAGGGTGCCGAGGCGGTAAGTAAAAGCTATCCCGCATTTTTTGAGGATATTAAGAAATTAGGTGTTAATTTAGAGGTGGGAGCAGATGAAGCTTCATAAAAATATGAATATACTTATAGTCGGATTGGGACTTTTGGGCGGCAGCTACGCGCAAAGTCTTAAACGTCAGGGCTATAAGGTAAAGGCTATAACAAAAGAGCAAACATCGATTGATTTTGCACTTAAAAAGGGCTGGATAGATGACGGTACAACCCTTATTGATGCCGATATGATAGGTAGTGCCGATCTGGTTATAACAGCTCTTTATCCGAGTGTTTTTATAAGCTGGATAATAGAAAATCAGCATTTGCTTAAAAGTGGTGCTGTAATTACCGATGTTACAGGCGTAAAGGGCGCTGTTGTTTATGAAATTCAGGGGATTTTAAGGGATGATGTTGAATTTATAGCGGCGCACCCCATGGCTGGACGCGAGGTATACGGAGTACAGAACAGCGATGATGCAATTTTTAAGGGCGCAAATTACATTGTTGTTCCGAGTGAGGATAATACCGATGAAGCAATTGAGCTTTGCGAGGATTTAGGTTGGACTTTGGGCTTTGCTGATGTTTCAAAATTAAGCCCTGCGAGGCACGATGAAATGATAGCGTTTTTGTCACAGCTTACCCATTGTATAGCGGTTTCGCTTATGTGTGCAAACGATACTCCGGGTCTTGAGCGCTATACGGGTGACTCTTTCAGAGACCTTACAAGAATTGCGCGTATAAACGATGAAATGTGGAGTGAACTGTTCCTATTAAACCGAGAAGAGCTATTGATGCAGATGGATAGATTTAGAACCGAGTTTGACCGTTTATATGAATGTGTCAGGGATAATAAGCGCGATGAAATGCGCGAAATGATGCGCTTGTCAACCGAGCGCAGAGCTTACTTTGATAAGAGAAAACAAGGGTGAATATATATGGATTTGCAATTTGAAAGAAAACTGCCCATTCCTCAGCAGATAAAAAACCGTTTCCCTTTAACTGCGGAGCAAACCGCGATTAAAGAAAAACGGGATGAGGAGATAAAAAGTATATTCAGGGGCGAATCGGATAAGTTTTTGCTTGTTATAGGGCCTTGCTCGGCAGAAAACCGTGAGAGCGTGCTTGAGTATATTTCAAGACTTCGCAGGGTTGCCGATGAGGTGGAGGATAAAATAGTTATAATTCCGCGTATTTACACCAATAAACCGCGTACTACGGGAGCGGGATATAAGGGAATGCTTCATCAGCCTAATCCCGATGAAACACCTAATATGTTAGAGGGTATTATTTCTATACGCGACCTGCATTTGAGCGCATTAAGGGATTACGGCTTTACCTGCGCCGATGAAATGCTTTATCCCGAAAACCACCGCTATCTTTCTGACCTTCTGGCGTATGTTGCGGTTGGCGCACGCTCGGTTGAAAATCAACAGCACCGCCTTACCGCGAGTGGATTGGGTATTCCTGTTGGTATGAAAAATCCCACGAGTGGCGACCTTTCGATAATGTTGAACTCAATAACCGCCGCACAGTCCAGTCACACCTTTATTTACCGCGGTTGGGAGGTAAGAAGCGGCGGAAACCCCTATGCTCACGCAATTTTAAGGGGTTATGTTGATTTTTCGGGTAAATGCGTTTCAAATTACCATTACGAGGACCTTTTACAGCTTGATGAGATGTACCGCAAAACAAACCTTGCAAATCCTTCTGTTATAGTTGACTGTAACCATGCAAACTCCGGCAAACGGTATCTTGAACAGGTGCGTATTGCCGATGATGTTGTGCATAGCTGTAATTATAATTCCGATATCAGAAAATTGGTAAAGGGACTTATGATAGAAAGCTACCTTGTTGACGGTGCTTGCAAGATAGGCGACCATGTATTCGGTCAATCGATAACCGACCCCTGCCTCGGCTGGGAAAAAACCGAGGAGCTTATATACCGCATAGCGGATAAACTGAAATAATCGTAGGGGTGATTCACGAATTTCCCGTAGGATAGCACAAAAATAAATTGACACATCGTAAAATAACCTCCCTTGTGAAAGGGAGGTGGCAAAACCGTCGGTTTTGACGGAGGGATTCATAGTGAAAACCTATGATTTTTTACTAAATATGGATTCATAATGAAAACAAAATATTTATGTGAATTTATTTTTGATGAATCCCCCTGTCTTGTCTTACGCCAAGACATCCCCCTTTCACAAGGGGGATTAGGTTTTTGTGCGAAAAATATCAAACATCGTAGGGGACGGGTTTTCCGTCCCCTAAAATTTTTTCCCCTCATCCGTCTATTTTAGCCTTCCCCACGAGGGGGAAGGCTTAACAGGAGGCGGAACGCCGCCCCTACGATATACCCATTTTTATTTTACAACAAATTGAAATACACATTAAATTATTGATTTTTGGGTACGGTGGTGGTATACTGAAATTAATAACAATGGCTTTGTTTTTTGCAAATATATTTGTTTTAGGGGATTTTATAATGAAAATCAAAAAGCTTTTGGCGCTTATTTTATCTTTATGTTTACTGTGCGGTGTGTTGCCTTTTGGCACAATTTCCGCCAATGCACTAACTTCTGGGTATTATACATACACCGTAACAGACGGCAAGGCTACCATAACCGATGTGAATTCCGATATCAGCGGTAATGTAACCATCCCCTCA
>JAZSKL010000065.1:0-1815 GCA_045534855.1 Acutalibacteraceae bacterium | reverse complement strand
ACAAGTGAAAAACCGTTTGAATGAACACCTGATGACGGAAGAGCTATAACAACATCGCCCTCTGCCATTTTGGTATTATCAAGAATTTTCTTCTTATCAACAATACCTACCGCAAAGCCTGCAAGATCATAATCGTCTACCGGCATGAAACCGGGATGTTCTGCAGTTTCACCGCCGATAAGAGCGGCGCCGGACTGAACACAACCCTCTGATACACCGCTTACGATTTCTGCTATTTTTTCAGGAATATTCTTGCCGCAGGCAATATAATCAAGGAAGAAAAGCGGTTTAGCACCTGCACAAATAATATCATTAACGCACATAGCAACTGCATCTATACCGATTGTATCGTGCTTATCCATAAGGATAGAAAGCTTAACCTTTGTACCGCAACCGTCAGTACCGCTTACAAGTACAGGCTCTTCCATACCTGCTATCGGAAGACCAAAGCAACCGCCAAAGCCGCCTACATCATCAAGGCAACCCTCATTGCGGGTTCTTGCGATATGCTTTTTCATAAGCTCAACTGCACGATAACCGGCAGTAATATCAACGCCTGCTGCGGCGTAGCTGTCAGATCTTGAATTCTTCATAACTTTTTATTCCTTTCCACTCCAACAATAGGTGCAAAGCTTACATTCATCTAAGCCTATTGCCTTTATAATACCCTCTAAGGATTGAAATTCCAAAGATGCGAAACCAAAATTATCACATATAGTTTTACGCAGTTTTTTGCCTCTTTCGGTTGAGCCATCGCTATACTCATCAATATGCATAAGACCCTCTTCACCCTCAAGCTCATAGATAGTTCTGCGGGCTATAAGCTCCATATCACTATTGGCACTTGAGAAATTAAGATATTTACAACCGTACATAATCGGCGGACAAGCAGAACGCATATGAACCGCCTTTGCGCCGTTTGCATAAAGAAAATCAACCGTTTCTTTAAGCTCAGTTCCTCTTACTATCGAATCATCAACAAACAAAAGATTTTTATCCTTTATAAGCTCATGAACCGGAATCTGCTTCATCTTTGCAACGCGCTTACGGTCAGACTGCTTGGCAGACATAAAGCTACGCGGCCATGTAGGCGTATACTTGATAAACGGACGCGCGAACTGCTTACCGCTCTTATTAGCATAGCCTATCGCATGAGGTGTTCCCGAGTCAGGCACGCCGCCAATATAATCAATATCCGAAATATCCATATTTTTCATATCGTTTTCGGCCATTATCATACCGTTACGGTAACGCATTGTTTCAACGTTTATACCCTCATAATCCGAAGTTGAATATCCGTAATAAGACCAAAGGAATGCACATATACGCATTTCCTTTTTAGCAGGTGACAAAACCTTAACATCATCCGCCGTAATCTCTACAATTTCTGCGGGGCCTAATTCCTTATAAAAATCATAATCAAGCTTTTTATAAGCAAAAGACTCAAAAGATACGCAACAGCCGTTATCGTTTTTACCTATTTGTATAGGTAAACGCCCCATCTTATCGCGCGCAGCTATAAGTGTTCCGTTATCACGGAGAATAAGAATGGAAACCGTACCTTCAACAACGTCACCAACAAAATTTATACCTTCAACAAAATCATTCTTTAAGGAGATAAGTGCCGCTACGATTTCTGTTGAATTCACGTTACCGCCTGTCATTGCGGTAAAATGACCGTGATCATCATTAAAATAATTTTCAATAAGCTGTTCTTTATTATTTATAATTCCTACCGTACAAATAGCATAAGTTCCGAGCTTTGAACGAATAAGCAACGGCTGGGGATCGCTGTCACTTATACATCCTATTGCG
>JAZSKL010000199.1:0-4093 GCA_045534855.1 Acutalibacteraceae bacterium | reverse complement strand
GATAGTGCTTTGGTAATTTGTGGTAACAATATTCTACAAACCCTTTCTTTTATTGTTCGACTTTATGAATGTTTTCTACAAAACTATTGTATCATCTTACAAATTTGCTGTCAATAAATGTAACAAAACTGTAATCACGATATTATGTTAATTTATTAAAATATTACTTGTTGCTTAATGGGCAAAATTGTGTTAAAATATTCCTATCTAATGAAAAGAGGATTATAAGATGAATGAATTAAAGAATAAAGTCGGTTTTATTTGTGATATGGACGGTGTTATATATCACGGCAGTAAAATTCTTAAAGGTGTGCCTGAATTTGTTAATTGGATGATAGAAAATGATAAAAAATTCGTTTTCCTTACAAACAGTCCCGAAAGAACTCCGCATGAATTAAGTATGAAGCTTGAAAGAATGGGTCTTAATGTTTCGCCTGACCATTTTTATACAAGCGCTATGGCAACGGCTGAATTTTTGCATAGCCAGAAGAGTGACAGTACGGCTTATGTTATAGGTGAAGCCGCCCTTACAAAAGCACTTTATGACCACCGTATATATATGAATGATGTAAATCCTGATTATGTTGTAGTGGGTGAGACCAGAACATACAGCTTTGAAAAAATAGAAAAGGCTATTGAGCTTGTGCTTAAAGGTGCAAAGCTTATTGGTACAAATCCTGATATTACAGGCCCTACCGAGCGCGGAATTATGCCGGCTACAGGCTCTCTTATTGCGCCTATTGAAATTGCAACAGGCAAAAAGGCGTATTTCGTTGGTAAGCCCAACCCGCTTATGCTTCGCCACGGTCTTCGCAAGCTTGATTGTCACAGTCAGGATATTGCATTTATCGCTGATAGAATGGATACCGATATTATTGCAGGCATTGAGTCTAATGTTGATACCGTTCTGGTGTTATCGGGTGTTACCGCAATGGAGGATATTGCTGATTACCCATACAGACCGAAATATATAGTTGACGGTGTAGGCGATTTAGTTAAATAATTGATAGTTTGTAAAACAAAAATGTCACTTTTCGCAGTTACGCGAGAAGTGACATTTCTTCTATATACCCGAAGGCAATTCCCATTATTGCGGATATGCAAATAATAAGTATGGGGTGAATCTTTTTAAAGGCAAGAACCAAACAAAGAATAAATATTGCCAACAGTAAATATAAATTTGCATCTTCAAAAATTGAAATTGAGAATGCATTTGGAATGAAAACGGTAATTGCAATCGAAACTGCGGCAAAGCCTATTAGACCTATAACTGCAGGCTTAAGACCGCTCATACATCCCTTTACAATCATACTGCTTTTGAATTTTTCAAAGCATTTTGCAATTATAAGGATTACTATGAATGACGGTAAAACCACGCCTAAAGTAGCACATACTGCGCCTAAAACTCCACCTGTTTGCGAGCCGACATAAGTTGCCATATTTATAGCGAACGGGCCCGGAGTGCTTTCGCTTACGGCAATGAAATCGATGATTTCTTCTTGTGTTGACCATTTATTCTGTAAAACGGCATCCTGTATAAGCGGTAGCATAGCATAACCACCGCCGAATGTGAATGCGCCGATTTTCAAAAAGGTTAAAAACAACTCTAAATATATCATGACTTGCATTTCCTTTCTGCAATAAATGAGGCGGTAAGTCCGATTGCGGCACAAATAATAATAACGTATAAAACATCTATTTTTAAAACAGCAGAAAGAATAAAAGCCGATGCCATAATAATGTATGAAAGTATACTTTTTTTAACCTTGCGGTACATATTGAAAAGTGCTTTTATAATTAAAGCAAGAACGCCTGCACGTATACCGTTAAAAGCATATTTTACTGCTTTGATATTTTGAAACTCAGTAAGGAAAAATGAAATTATGAGAATAACTGTAAAAGAGGGGATAACCATACCGAGTGTAGAGAAGAAAGCACCCCAAAATCCGCAAACACGGTAGCCGACAAAGGTTGCGGCATTTATCGCAATAGGACCGGGTGTAGATTCGGCAATAGCAACAATTTCAAGTATATCATCATCGGTAATCCATTTTCTGTTTTCTACTGCCTCTTTTTGTATAAGCGGTATCATGGCATATCCACCGCCAAAAGTAAATGCACCTATTTTAAAGAATGTTATAAACAGTTTTATAAATGTTTTTAATTTATTATCCATCATAACCCTCACAAACATTAAAACATATTAGAATTATATCAACTTATATATGTACCGTCAAGGGTTCGGATTTATTAAATAAAATCTCCTTGACAAAATATCATAAATTGATATAATGGGTATAGACAAAGAGGTGAGTAATTTGAAGGCTGTTTTTATCGACCGTGACGGTACTATGGGCGGTGATTATTACGTTGAATTTCCGCAGGAATATTATAATTATGAGGGTACGCCCGAAGCTTTTCAAATGCTCAACAATAATGGTTTCACGCCTATTATTTTTACAAATCAGTCCTGCATCGCAAGAGGTAAGGATAGAGGTTACGATTTCGGTGCCGAGTTTCGTTCAATCGGTGCTTATGATTGGTTTATCTGTCCGCATGACAGTGGCGATAATTGCAACTGCCGTAAGCCTAAAACGGGTCTTTTGGAGCAAGCACAGCAGAAATATAACCTTGATATGAGCGAATGCTATGTTATAGGTGACCGTTGGAGTGATATGGTATCGGGCGGTAAAATGGGATGTCGGCTTATTTTGGTTTTAACAGGCAGGGGAGAAGAATCTCTTGGTATTGACCGCGGAAAGTGGTCGGATTATACACCTGTGTATATAGCTAAAAATTTTTATGAAGCCGTAAAATGGCTTTGCGGTGAGGTTTAGTATGAAGGTTAATACACAGCTTCGTCAGGAAAGCATTAAAAAGGTGCTTTTTGAAATACGTAAAAACGGTCCTATATCAAAAAGAGAACTGCAAACCGCAACAGGCTTTAGCTGGGGTAATATTTCATCAATTACTACTCGGCTTATGAACGAAAAATATATAATGGCTTCGGGCAAACAGGAAACCTATGTTGGAAGAAAACCCGAGGAATTTGATATAAATATAAACGATAATTATATTATAGGTATCGATTTTAACTCCGAGGGTGTGCTTTTGGTTGTTTGTGACCTTAAAGGCAGGGTGGTAAGCCGGTATGATTTTAAGTTTTTACAAAAGGATAAGGATTATGCGGTTTCAAACCTTTTTGATTTGGTTGAAAAGGCAATAAGCCAAAATAAATCTAAAAATATTTCATATATTGCAGTTGCTATGCAGGGTGAGGTGGATACCGAAAACGGAATTTCGGTAAAAATTTCAGGTATAAAGGATTGGAAAAATATACCTGTATGTAAATTGCTAAAAGAGCGTTTCGGAATAGAAACTGTTATGCTTCATGACCCTGACTGTCTGCTTTATACCGAGAAGAATTTAGCATATTTGTGTGATAAATCGGTAAATAACGCAATACTTCTGCGTATTGACCACGGTATCGGTATTGCCGTAATGCTTGGCGGAAATATGTATATGGGCAATAAGAGCAAAACCTGCGAAATAGATAAAACCGTAGTACCGCAAAAAGGCGGGGGATGGTCGCTTGTAAGAAATTTAGTCAGCGATAAATCGGTAGAAAATATTTATTTTAAAGATACTAACGATAGAAAAAGCTGTTCAGAAATTGCGAATTTGGCTCATAACGGTGATGAAAAAGCAAAGGAAATTTTTGAAAACCTCGGAACTGCTTTAGCGTTTGCGCTTAATAACGCATCAGGACTTTTAAATCCCGAAACGGTAATTCTCTTCGGTGATTTTGTTAAATATTCTCCGCTTTTTTTGTCATCAACCGAAAACCTTTTAAAACAGCTTTTGGGGGATGAATGTCCCGAGATTGTTTTATCAACTCTTAATAACGATGCGGCGGCAGTTGGTGCCACGCTTTTTGCAACCGATAAATTTATTGAAAAATTAAAGTTTATTGATTGATTTTTTGAAAATAAAAATCAATCGGTATTTTACTTATAAAGAATTATATCAAAAAATGATATAATAAAAATATAATACCTTCAAGGAGGAGTATAAATGTTAAAATTAAAAATCG